>NZ_JAOPWB010000331.1 GCF_025965855.1 Mycobacterium sp.
GCGGGCAGGATCGATCCCCACGCTATGGCTTGCCAAAGGGGAGGAGCGTTTTCATACCGGCCTTCGATGCACGGGATGACCAGGACCGGCACCTCCTGGAGGTGCTCTGCGAGGTAGGCGGCCGACTTCATCACGGCCTCCTGTCCGGGAGGGGCCGACGGCGGCTCGGTCTCGCTTTGGGATTCCCGGTACAGCTCGGCAAGAGCCTTCTTTTGGTTGGCGTCGGTGACGACGACAAAGTGCCAGCCCTGCTGGTTGCCACCGGTTGGTGCCTGGAAGGCGAGGTCGAAGCACTCCTCCAACAGCTCCCGCTCGACAGGGCGCGACAAATCCAGGCGTTTGCGCACTGTGCGCGTGGTCGACAACTGCTGATCCGGCGTTAGGTCTAGCGTCATGTGTGCAGGCTCCTCGTTTGGCGCGTCGAACTGTCCATCAGCCACCACGCTAGCACGAATGGCAACATAATGTTGCCATTCAATGATTTCTGCGCTAGCTTCAAGGTGGACGGTCAACCAACGATCCATGGAGGGTTAGAGATGTCACACCTGCTGCACCTAGATTCCTCGGTCCGGGGTGACTTGTCGGTGAGTCGGCGACTGACAGCTCGGGCCGCCGATCGGTGGCGGGCCGCCCATCCCGGCGGAACGGTGACCTACCGCGATCTTGGCACCTGCCCGATCCCGCACCTGGACGCCGCGACCGGAGTGGCGCGAATGGTGACCGCCGAGCAGCGCACGCGGGCGCAAGACGCGTCGTTCGCGCTCAGCGCGGAGCTGATCGACGAGATCAAACAGGCCGACGCGGTCCTGCTCGGCCTGCCGCTGTACAACTTCGGTCCGCCCAGCACGGTCAAGGCCTGGGTCGACCACGTCATCGCACTGGGGTTGTCCATCGACGGCGAGACCCATGCCGGCCTGCTCGGCGATACCGATTTCATCGTGCTGGCCAGCCGCGGCGGCGGTTATGGTCCGGGCACGCCGCGCGACGGCTGGGATCATGCCCAGACCTGGCTGGCACATGCCCTGTCGGTGACCGGCCTGCAGCCGCGGTTCATCACCGCCGAACTCACGACGGCCGATGCCAACCCGACAATGGCACATCTCAAACCGCTTGCCGCCGAAAGCCTCAACAAGGCCGTCGCCGCCATCGACCAGCTCTGGTCGGCCGACGCAGACGCCGCCTAGTGCGCGAAGCCGGCCCCACAAACGGGCAACCGAAAATATTGATTGGCGTCACGATTTTCAAAGACGTTCATAGTTGCCGCCGACGCGGTTCCCAAACCTGTGTGTGCTGACAGCAACTGATTTCACTTGTCTAAGCGCGCAGGTGGCGCCGAGGGACTGCCGGCCAGCGGCGCGAGCACGACTCGCAATATGCGGCGGCACTCTTCCTCGGTGGGCGCCCGCTCGCGGGTCTCCCCCCAGAGCACGACGCCGAAGAACGCCAGGTGCGCGATCACTTCGGTGTCGTCGGTTGGTGCCACCTCGCCTCGGGCGCGTGCGCGATCGAGGGCTCGACGAAATGCGCCGAGCGCACGGTCATTCACGGCTCCGACGAGCTCCTTGAGTTCGTCCGACGTCGACCCGACCGCGCGGTGGACCGCCTGCCCCTCGGGCAAGGCCGCGGTCTCCCCGATCATGAGCATCAGGGCCAGGAGATCGCCCCCGAGTGAACCGGTATCCGGATCGGGGTCGAAGCGCTGAAGCCCCGGCTCCAGAACGGCCAACAGCAGCGCGCTCTTGGACGGCCACCGCCTATAGATTGTGGTGCGATTGACATTGGCAACTTTGGCGACTCCCTCGATGGTCAGCCCCGGGAACCCCACCCGTGCCAGTTCGGCCATGGTGGCCGCGCGCACCTTCTCGACCACCTGGTGGCTTCGGGCACCGCGCTGCACGCCCCTCGTTCGCCGTGTCGAACTGACCATAGCCGTCACGCTACACGAATGGCAACATAACGTCGCCATTCGATGGCTTCAGCTGCTCACTTGGTGCGGCCCGCGGCTTTCATCCGTTCCAGGTCGGCCATCACGACGGTCTGCCCGTTGGTCGCGGCCAGCGCCCGGGTGTGGCCGAGATGATGCATGTCGAAACACGAGGCGATCGCCGTTGAGAAGCCCATGGTGTCCAAGGTGTGGTTGACCGCCCGCTTGGCCATGCGCAGCGCCCAGGGATCGGTCTGCGCGACGCGGCGGGCGAGATCCATGGTGGCGGTCTGCAAGTCTTGCAGCGGCACAACGTGATTGACCATCCCGGCGCGCAGCGCCTCCTCGGCGGTCACCGAACCGGCTGTGAACAGCATCTCCTTGGCTTTGCGGGGCCCGAGCTCCCAAGTGTGAGCGTGGTATTCGACGCCCATGATGCCCATCAGGCCGACCGGGTCGGAGAATTGGGCGTTGTCCGCGGCGACGATCAGGTCGCACGGCCAGCACAGCATCAGCCCGGCCGCGATGCACTTGCCCTGCACCGCGGCGATGGACGGCTTGGGGATGTCCCGCCAGCGCTTCGCGTACTCGAGGTAGCCGCGGGTCTCCCAGTCGTAGTAGGTCTCCGCGAGCAGCTTGCCGTCGGTGCGCTGCGGGCTCAGGCTGCGCCCGTCAGCCGACGGATCGGTGCCCGACATGTCGTGCCCGGCGGAGAAGTGCTTGCCGGTGGTCTGTAAAACGATGACCCGGACCTCGGGGTCCTCGTCGGCGTGCCGCCACGCCTCATCGAGATCCTTCAGGATGCCCGGAGTCTGGGCGTTGGCGGCGTCGGGGCGGTCCAGGGTGATGACCGCGATCCGGTCGTCGACGTCGTAGCGGACGAAGTGTTGCGCTGTCATGGCTGCATTCCTTTCGGTGGGGTCCGTATGACACTTTCCTGCGCGAAGGACGCGACATGTGTTCCGGACTGGGTGTAGACGTCGCCGGTGCCGAAGCCGCGGCCACCGACCAATCGCACGCCGTGGATCTGCACTCGCAGCCACTGCGCGACGTCGAACTGCTGGTGAAACCACACCGAATGGGTCACGACACCGGTTTGGACGCTGACGTGGGCGTCGCGCTGGCTGACCCCCGGCACCGCTTTGAGAAGGGTGCCGATCAGCGGCCAGTCCGAGATGTAGGCGATGACGGGTTGGGCAAGCTCGGTATCGGTGAAGTCCGGGCAGCGCATCCAGAACCCCAGATCCGCGGCCACCGCATCCTCGACATCCAGTCCGTCGCCGATCAGGCGGACTTCGCCCGGGATCACCGCGAAGTCAATTGGCTTGGCCGCCATCGGATCACCGGCCGCAGCGGCGGTGTACTGGTAGTCGTAGCTGTCGTCGGCGCGGTCGACGAGGATCGACGCGGTCGCCACCACCCGGCGGTCGGCCTCCTCGCCCTGCCACGCCACGGCACGCCGATGCCCCAGCGAGCGTCCGTCGTGGGTTTGCTCCAGGTCCAGGTACAACGGCTCGGCGGCGCGTCCGGCGCGGGGGAACGCAATTTGCAGTGACTTCACTGTTTTGGCCGATCCCGGCGGCGCGGCGGCCGCGATGAGCTGCGCCATGATTTGCCCGCCGAAGATCCGCTCGACGCTCGGGTCCGGAACCGGCAGCACCGTGCGGCCCTCGGCGTCGCCACCCAGGGTGAGCATCGCGCGAAATTGATCGAGATTCATCCTTGCCTTTCCACGGTGTCCGCGGTTGCGACCAGCTCGAACTTCTTGACCTTGCCCGACGGTGTCATCGGCAGAGCGTCCACGAAATGCCATGCGACGGGCGTCTTTTGGCGTGCCAGACCGGTAGCGTGCAAGTGCCGGGACAGCTCTTCGACGGACGCCTGACCCGGCTGACCCAACACAACGAACGCCACCGGAACCTCACCGAACCTCGCGTCGGGTCCGGCTACCACGGCGGCATGCCGCACCGCGGGGTGCGCGACGAGCAGGTCTTCGATGTCGCGGGCGGAGAACTTCTCGCCGCCGCGGTTGATCACATCCTTGACACGCCCGGTGATGGTGACGAAGCCTGCGGCATCGACCAGGCCGACGTCCCCGGTGGAGAACCAACCCGCGTCGTCGAGGGCGCCCCGGTTGGCCTCGGCATCGAGATAACCCAGCATCTGCTCGGGTCCGCGCACCAGCAGTTCCCCCGCACATCCCGCGGGGGCCGGCTCGCCGTTTGGACCGACGACCCGGACCTGCACTCCCGGGGCGATCGCGCCATCGGTCTCCGCACGCAGGTCGAAAGGATAGGCGCGGTTCATCACCGTCACGGTCGGAAGCTCGGTCATGCCGTACACCCGCGCCGCCGGAATTCCCTGTTCTTCGCTGCGTTCCATCACCGCACGCGGCACCGCGGCCCCCCCGCAGGCGAACATGCGCAGCGGCAGGTGCACGCGGGCGCCGCGGGCGGCGTCGGTCAATTCCTGCAGGAATACCGTCGCTCCGGCCGAATAGGTCACCCGGTGGCGCATGATGTCGGCGACTGCGACGCCAGCTTCCCACCGTTCGGACAGCACCGCGGAGGCGCCGACCAACAGCGGAATAGTCATCGCGTTGAGCACGCCGGTGATGTGCTGCAGCGGGGCCGCCATGTAGGCGACGTCCTCCCAGGACAGGCCCCACGCATCGGCGAGCTGGCGGGTTTCAGCCAGCAATGTGCGCGAGGAGTGCACCGCGGCCTTGGCGCCCGCGGTTGTCCCCGAGGTGAAGAGGACCAGGCAGGGTTCATCGGGCGCGAGCGCGGCGGCCTCTTGGCGCCGGCCGTGCGAGACGACGACGTCGAACGGTGACCAGCCGGGCCGGGTTCCCCGCAGTATGACCCGGGCGGTGTCGCCGAGACCGGTCCCGGCGAGCAGGTCGTCGAAGGCTTCCGCGTGGGCGAAGCCCCGGAACGTCTCGGCGGTCACCACCGCGGCCGGTCTTACCTGCTCGATGACCTGACGCAGTTCGTGTTCCCGGTAGAACGGGGCGATCGGGCAGCTCACCGCGCCGGCATGCCAGATCGCCAGGCCCATCGCGTGGGCTTCCCACCAGTTGGGCGTCTGCCAGCAGACCACGTCGCCGGGCCCGACGCCGGCGCCGACCAGCCACGCGGCCGCGCGTTCGACCACCTCGAGCAGCTCCTGGTAGGTCAGCTGGTGGCCGCCTTCGATGACGGCCGGCCGTGAGCCCCACTGGCGGGCGGCGCGGACGACCGACGCTGAGATCGTCTGGTCGCTGACGTAGCCGAAGCGCCGGTATTCCGCGAGGCGGTCCGGCGCCACCGGCGGCGCCACGATAGCGCTCGCGGTGAGCCGGGTTCGGTTCTTCCTCATCCGCCCATGCTCATTCCGCCGTCAACAGTCAGGACCGCGCCGGTGACATAGGCGGCGAGGTCGTCGAGCAGAAACGCGACGGCGTGCGCCAACTCCTCGGGACGGCCCCAGCGCCCGACCGGGATCATCGACGTCACCGCGTCCCGGTCGGTGTACACGAGCTCGGCCGCCAGGTCGGTGTCGAAGCTGCCGGGGATGACGCAGTTCACGGTGATGCCCTTGCGGGCGACGGCGCGCGCACAGGATCTGGTCAGGCCGACGATGCCGCCCTTGGCGGCGCCGTAAGCGACCTGCACGGGGCTGCCCAGCAGCGCCGTGACCGAGCCGATGTTGACCACCCGCCCGAAACGCTGCTGGGTCATGTGCGCCAGGGCGGCCTGGCTCAGGAAGAACGCCGCAGACAGGTTCACCGCGAGCTGACGGTGCCAATCCTCGGGGCTGACCTCGCTGAGGCGTTGCTCGTTGACCACGCCGGCGTTGTTGACCAGATAATCCAGCCGCCCGTGCTGATCAAGAATCTCGGCGACCAGCCGCTGGCAGGAAGCCGGTTCCCCGACATCGGCCTGATGCAGGGTCACGGTGGCCCCACACCGCGCGGCATCGTCGCGCACCGTGTTCGCCGCCGCGACGTCGCGGGCGTATGCCGCGGCCACCACGACACCGGATCGGCTCAGCCCCTCGGTGATAGCACGACCGATCCCCCGGGTTCCGCCGGTGACGAGCGCGACCCGGGTACCGGCTCCCATTACGGCGTCCTCGCGTTCTTGGCTGCCACCCGCGCACTCAGACGTTCCAGCAGCGCGCGGTGCTCCTCGGTGTCAAAACACTCGATTTCCGCGCGGGCACACTGTGGCAGTAACGCGGCGGCCCGATCGATATGAAAGTTCAGCAGCTGGCGCGCCTGCCGGGCGGCCTGCGGCGGAAGCGCGCCGAGCCGCCTAGCCAGCTGCAGCGCCTCCTCCAGCACGTCGGATGCCGGTACCGCACGGTTGGCCAGCCCCAGGCGATGGGCTTCGACGCCGCTGACCCGGTCTCCCAGGAGTAGATGTTCCTTGGCGGCGGACAGACTGGTCAGCAACGGCCAGAGCACCAACCCGCCGGCGCCGTCGAGCAGTCCGAGCGACACCCGGGGGTCGCTGAGAAAAGTGTCTTCGGCCATCACGACCAGGTCGCACAGCAGCGCTACCGTCACGCCGGCACCGACCGCGGGGCCATTGACGGCGGCCACGGTCGGAAACGGCAGTCGCGTCATTGCCCAGAACAGTTCCTGGTGGGCAGCCAAGACTGTCTCGCGCAGCTGGCGGTCGTCGCGCATCGCGCGGATGGTCTCGAAGTCCCCGCCGGCGCTGAACGCGCCGCCCTGACCGGTGAGCACCATCGCGTGCACTTCGGGGTCGTCACGCAGCGCCAGAACCGCCGCGAGCAGGGCATCGGTGATCTCGGCATCCATAGCGTTGGCCTTCTCGGGCCGGGCCAAGGTCACGCGCGCCACCGGCCCGAGACGGTCGACGACGACGGCGGGATGGGTATCCGTGCCGGACGGATCGCCGCCGCTCACAGGTCCACCAGCCGGGGGATCGTCCCGGCCGAAATCAACTGGGCACCGATCACCCGGGGCAGTTCACTGGCCGAACCCAGCACCGAATCCAGTACCAGTGCGCGGGCCAAGAATCGGTGGAAGGGATGCTCGGCGGTGAAGCCGATGCCGGCCAGCACCTGCTGGCACTGTGTGGCGGCGATTCGGGCCGCGCGCCCCGCCAACGATTTCGCCAGCAGACCCGCCAAAACGGCGTCGTCCGCGTCCCAGGCCGAGGCGAGGGCCGCGGCGGCACCCTCCCGGGCGACGTGTGCGTCGGCCAGGCGAGTTCGAACCGCTTGAAAGGAGCCAACGGGCCGGCCGAATTGCACCCGGCTGCGGGCATGGTCGACGGCAAGGTCGATCATCTGGCCGACTGCACCGATGATCTGGTATCCCAGTGCAAGCCGGCCCGCCGTCGCCACCGCATCCCAGGCGGCGACGGCCGACTTCCCCGCTATGAGCACGTCGGCCATCACGTCGACGCCTTTGACTTCGGTCATCGCCAGCGCCGGATCAAGACCGTCGACCTGCCGCGTGGAGATCCCCGAGGACTCCTGCAAGTCGATCCAGGCCAGCTCACCGCGGATCGCGACGGGCGCCAGATATCTCGGGGCCGGACGCGCCCCGATGACCAGGCCGTGCACCGCCAGCAGCTCGCCGTCGGTCGCGCCGACCAGGTCGGCGCCGATGCCGGGCAGCACGACGTTGCATTCCGTCGTCCCCGCCGGCAGGTATTCGGCCAGCGGTCGGAGCAGGACATCCTGCAGCGACGTCGACATCGAGCCGGTGTGACCGAGCGCGGTGAACAGCGCCGACACCGCATCCCTGGGCGCCTCGGCGAGCAGCTCGGCGAACCCGAACGCATCGAGTGCCTGCGCAAGCTCGGTCCCGTCCAGCTCCTCGGCCAGTCCGCGAACCGTCGCCGCCATCAGGGCCCGCTCCGCGGCGTCGATGGTGTGGGCGTCAGTCACGCGCTCTCGGCAATCCGAGCAGCCGCGCCGCCACGATCTCCTTCTGAATCTCGCTGGTGCCCCCGTAGATGGTGGCCGCTCGCGAGTACGCCCACTCGCGCCGCCACGCCCGGCTGCGCGCGGTGTCACTGGTTTCCATGTCGCCGCGCAGCAGATCCCGGGCCGCATCGAACACGGCCTGGTCGGCGGCGGCGATCATGATCTTGTCCACCGAGGCTTCGGGGCCCGGCAGATCACCCCCGGCGATGCGCTCTTGCGTGCTCTTCGACGTGGCACGAAAGGCCCACAACAGTTGATAGGCCTCGCCGAGCGCCGACACGGACGCTCCGTCGCCTGCGGTGCGCAGCAGCAGACCAAGATGGTGGGCAAGCCAGGCGCCGCGCTGCCAGAAGATCGGGCCGCGTTCACAGGACAAAATGAACTGGGCGACCCGCCAGCCGGCGTCGAGCTCACCGAGCAGACGCTGCGCGGAGACTTCGACGTCGACAAACGACGTCGAGCAGAATTCGTCGACGCCGGCCATCGTCTCCAGTGGGCTCGCCGTCACCCCTGGTGTGTCCATGTCCACCAGAAAGGCGCTGATACCCTGCGATCCGGGACCACCGGTACGGGCCAACACAACGCACCGGGTGGCGTGGTGAGCCCAGCTGGTCCACAATTTCTCTCCGTTGATCACCCAGCCGTCGTGGGTGGGGCGCGCGGTCGTCCGCATCGATCCCAGATCGCTGCCCGCGTCGGGCTCGGAGAACCCCTGACACCAGAATTCCTCGCCACGCAATAGCGGCGGGAAGATGTCCTCGACCAGGTCGGGCCGGCCGAACTCGGCCACCGCCGGCCCGAGCACTTCGTGCATCGACCAGGATGTGGTGTGCACCAGCGCTCTGCTGGTGAGCTCCTCGCCGAGGACGGCGCGCAGGATGGGCGAGCCCCCCAGTCCACCGATGCGCGTCGGCCATCCCCAGCGCATCCAACCGGCGTCGAACAACAACCGCTGCACGCGACGTTGGTGGTCCAACTGCGCTTCGACGCTCTGGTCCTCGATGGCCGGGATCAACGGCTCTCCGACCTCGTCAATCCAGGCCCGTACCCCCGCGCGAAATTCGCGCACCTCCACGACAGCCGCCCGTTCTTAAGATTCGATGAACCCAGAGGCGACGTAGGCCTGACGGATCGGCGGCTTCAGATCGTCGGGGAACGCAGTCTGCGGGGGTCGGGCGGGGTGGTCGCCGATGGGCAGTCCGAGCAACGAGGCGCCGAATTTGAATCCGGCTCCCCAGTGGGTGAACATTCCGGGTCGGGCGGGATGTGACTGATAGCGGCGGCTCGCCTCACGCATGGCGGTCAAGCCGGTCTCGGCGGCGAAGGTGTCGGCGCGCTCGAAATCGCCTTGCACCAGCAGTTCTCGCCATTCCCGGAACAGCGGTGCGCCCGGCTTCTCGTAGAGGTAGAGCGCCGAACCCAGCGCCCCGGGGTGGGGTATCCCCAACCGGATCCCGGCCTCGTCGGCCGCTTCCCAGATGACCATGTCGGGGGCCAGCTGATGGATTGCCAGGCTGTGCTGCGCGTCAAGCAGCCCGTTCTTGAGCCCACACAGTGCCGGAACCTCGTGGTAGAGCTCGACGCATTCCTCGGGCGTCAGTACCAGCCCCGTCGAGTGGGAGTTGAAGAAGCCAAGCGGCATGTCGGTGCGGTCGGCGACGTAGCGGAAGTATTCCAGCACGCCCGGCTTTCCGGAGCACTCGAAATAGGGCGTCAGGATGTAGCAGATGTCGGCGCCCAACTCTTGGGCGTTCAACGTGAGCTCGACGGCCTGTTTGGCCGTGTCGGTGCTGGACATCACCTGCACCAACGCGCCTGGTTTGACCCGTCGGGCCTCCGCGATGGCGACCCGGGCTACTTCCTTGAGTTCGTCGGTGGTCAGTGACCAGAACTCGGCGATGCCGCCGGTCAGCCAGATACCGTCCTGCTCCAGCTCGACCAGGCAGTGCCGCACCAACGCGCGAAGCGCCTCGTAGTCGATTTCGTCGCCGTCGAGACCGCAGAACGGGGTGTACAGCGAACTACAGTTGCCCCACAGGTGTTCCGACGCCCAGTCCTTCGCCTCTTTGCCGGTGACACCTGTGACCACAACCGACTCCTTCTGCACTGTTGCCGGACACGAGCTTCTCGGACCAGGTGATGACTATCACGTACGCGTCATGGTAGAACGATATGTGCGTTCTTTGCAAGGAACAAGTGCATTGCGAACGCACGATGATCCGCCGATGTCGATTGGGCCGCACACGGCAAAACATTGAGGAGCTTGATGTCGCAGAGCATGGAGGGCCGAGTCGCCGTGGTCGCCGGCGCGTCGATGGGCGTCGGCCGGGCCACCGCAATTCGCCTCGCGCAGGATGGCGCGACGGTGGTGCTGCTGGCCCGCCGCAAACTGCTTCTCGACGAGGTCGTGGAGATCGTCGGGCCCAGCGCCGTCCCGATCGTCACCGATGTCACCAGCAGCCACGATGTGCACGCCGCGTTCGATCAGATCGCAGCGCAGTTCGGCCGCATCGACGTACTGGTCAACTCCGCAGGCGCTAGCCGGATTCGGCTGATCGAAGAAGCCAGCGACGAAGACATCGCCGTCACGATCAATACCAACCTGGTGGCTCCCATCTACACCACGCGCTCGGCCATTCCGCTGCTGCGCGCGGCCGGCGGCGGCGACATCATGAACATCTCCTCCGAGATCACCCTCGACGACATGCCGATGATGACCCTCTACGCCGCCACTAAGCGCGGCCTCAACGGGTTCACCGGGGCCATGAGCAAGGAGCTGCGCCGAGAGGGCATCCGGGTGACCCTGGTCATCCTCGGCGCGGTCGCAGACACCGGAATCCACGAGAACTTCGGCCCGGGCGACCTCGAAAAGGCCTGGCCGCTATGGGAAGCCGACGGCTACCTCACCCGGATGAGCGGCACCAAGCTTCTCGCCCCAAGCACGGTCGCCGACGTGCTGCACCACGTCATCACGCGGCCACGCGAGGTGATGATGGACGTGGTCCACGTCCGTCCAGCGAGCAGCTGATCCGCCCTCGACGCGAACGGGCTTCTCCGGGCCAACATTGAAACTGCAAAGGAGGAATAGTGATCCGACCGATGGACGGCGTCCGGGTGCTCGAGGTGGCACAGTTCACCTTCGTCCCGTCCGCGGGTGCGGTCTTGGCCGACTGGGGCGCCGACGTCATCAAGGTCGAACACGCCGAAAAGGGCGATGCCCAGCGTGGCCTGAGCGCCCTGATGGGCATGCCGGTCGGCAGCAGCGGGTCCTTCGCACCGTTGATGGAACACCCCAATCGGGGCAAACGCAGCCTCGGCCTGGCGCTCGAGCAGCCCGGGGCGCTGGAGGTACTGCACGAACTGATCCGCACCAGCGACGTGTTCCTGACCAACTTTCTGCCCGCGGCGCGCCGGCGGCTGGGTATCGAGCTCGACGACGTCCGCAGGGTCAATCCGGACATCATCTACGTCCGCGGATCGGCCTTCGGCGCCAGCGGGCCCGACAGCGAAAAAGGCGGGTATGACAGCACCGCCTTCTGGGCTCGAGCCGGCAGCGCGGTGGGCACCACCCCGGTGGACTACGACGGCCTGTGCAAGATGCCTGCCGGCGCCTACGGTGATTCGCTGGGCGGAATGACCATCGCCGGGGGCATCGCCGCCGCTCTGTTCGCCCGGCAGCGCACCGGTGAGACTTCTGTCATTGACGTGTCCCTGCTCGGGGTCGGTGCCTGGGCCAACGCGCTCCCGGTGGGTTTCGCATTGCTAGAAGGCGGCTGCCCGGAGCCCCGCGCCCCCGGCAACTCGGCGCCGACGAACCCACTGGTCGGCAATTACCGAACCGCGGATGACCGTTGGCTCGTCCTGGCCATGCTCCAACCGGGGCGCTATTGGCCCGAGTTCTGTCGGCACATCGAGCGTGAGGATCTCATCATCGACGAAAGGTTCGCCACCGTCGAGGCATTGATGGGCAATGCGACGGAGGCGGCCGAGGTCGTGCAGGACGTGCTCGCCGCGCGGCCCCTCGCCGAATGGGTCACCCGGTTCGCCGGCATGGAAGGCCAGTGGGCCATCGCGCAGGATCCGTGGGAGGTGGGCAATGACCCGGATTTGCGGGCCAATGGCCTGATCGCCGAAGTGCTCGACAGCGAGGGCACTGCGCGGGAACTGGTCACCAACCCGGTCCAGTTCGATGAGAAGCCGGTACAACTCACGCGGGCACCGCAATTCGCTGAGCACACCGACGACATTCTGCGGGATCTCGGCAAGTCTGACGAAGAACTGATCGACCTCAAGGTCAGTGGCGCGGTGACCTGAGCAGAGCCGCCTCGCCTGTCAGGTCGTCGTGCGCAGAATAGCCGCCGAGCAGAACGCCCACAGGTAGTCGACACTGGTCGACCGCCCACCGGACAACACCGTGGAGTGCGCGGTAGCCAGCAGCAGTTCCTGAAGTAGCGCGGCCTGGCTGGCCAGCGGGACGTCGTCCCGGAGCAGGCCGGCGTCAGCGACCTCTCCAAGCAACTCGACGATGAAGGAGTGCAGCGGTTCCAGGGCGTAGGCGAGGTCATTGGGGCGGGACTCGGCGAGCCGCAGGTGCAACACACTGAGCCCGCGCGCCAGTCGGGCCGGCATCGCGGTGATTTCGGACAGGGCCTCCATCAGGGTCCGCAGCCGCAGCACTGGATCGGTGATGCCCTCGCACCGCTCGCGCATCATCGGCATCGCCGTGGTCCGCAGGATCGTCTCGTACACCGCCAACAGCAGGCTGTCTTTGCCGTCGAAGAAGGTGTAGAACGTCCGCTGCGACATGTTGGATTTGTCGACGACGTCCTGGATGGTGAAATCGCTTTCGTCTCGCTCCCCGAGGAGTTCTATTGCGGCAGAGACGAAGCGGTCGCTGCGGGCCTGGGCGCGCGCGCGGGCGTTGCGCAGCGACCGATCGACACTGTCCTTCTGCCAACTCGGTACGGGCGCCTCCGCCGGCTCATGATTCTTCTTCGCCTTCAGCTCAGTTGACCGCGCCATGACGCTCCGCTCTCTCGAGGTCGACTTCGGCCAGGAAGTCACCGATAATTCCCCTGACCGTATCTGGGCACTTCTGGTGGGCCGAATGCGCCGCGCCCGCAATCTCGACGAACCGGGCTCGCGGATTGACTTGTGCGAACCGCCGACCCTGCTGCCGACGCGTCGGTTCGTCCCGCTCGCCTGCCATCAACAGAATCGGGCACGCGATGCCGGCCAACGTGTCGTCGCTCAATTCGGGCCATGACACGCTGTCCTCGTGCAGCGCCGTGACCAGGTCGCGCCAGTGCTCGGGCCCATGGGTGGCCTCGTGCAGGCGTCGTAGCGCGAAGGGCCACGTGCGGTGCAGATGCTCGAGCCGAGGAGCGCGGTAGTCGCTGGGGCGTCCCGTCCCGGGGGAAATGAGGATCAACGATTCGGCGGTTCCCGGGTTCTCCAGCTCCAGGGTCAACGCGATCTCCGCGCCGTAGGAGAAACCCACGATGTGCGGGTGCCCCAGGTCCAGGTACTCGATGAGATAGCGCAGGTCCGAGCGGACCGCGGTCCCACTCGTGGCCGTCGGCCGGAACTCCGACCGACCGTGGCCGCGTAGATCGGGCAGGATGCAGCGATAGCCCGGCCCCAGGGCGGCGGCCAGGTCAGCCCACTCGAATTCACCGGTCGCGGTCGCGCCATGGACGAACAGGATCGGCTGAGGTCCGTCGCCGACCACTGCATAGGCCAACGTCAACCCATCGTGTTGATAGGTGAAGGCACGAGCCGCGTTCGGCTGCTCAGTCATGACGTCCTTCAGACAACAACATGGTTCTCGTTCCCTGACAGATCACAAAGCCGCTCGGAGACAGACGACCACAATTCGGGTTTCATCTGTCTCCTAATGCCCTCCGTTGACGTCCACCAAATTCTTGCAGTGTGCCCACGGTATTCTACCGGTACGAGACGGTCAGGTGCCGCTTAGCGAGGTTAACACGTTAAAGCTGAGCCAGCCTACCCATCAATCGCGTGACATGATCGATGTCCACGGAGTCGCGGCCGATCCCTCCGCCGGGCGTCACCTCCCAGGGTCGCTGGCCCCAGGGAACGCTGCCCGGCCGCCGCCGATCGTTGCGATCTGCTTCGCCGGCGGCGGGTCAGTGGCCTGGATGCGTCAGCCCGAGAAGACCAAACATATTGCTGCCCATCATCTTTCGCACGTCAGCAGCAGGGAATAAGTCGCCCATTTCCTTCGCCCAGTGCAGTGGGTCGGCCATCCCTTCGGGGTGGGGGTAATCGGAGCCGAACAGGATGTGCTCGGGTGACATGAGGTTCACCAGATCCTCGACGGAGTCTTCCCAGAACGGGTTGATGAACAGGTTTCGCAGGAATACCTCGCGGGGGTGTTCTGCGAATTCGCGGGGCATCTTCTGGTACGTCTTCTCCATCGCCTTGAGACACGAGATCGCCCAGCTGCCACCGTTTTCCACACTCGCGAGTTTGACGGTCGGGAATCGGCTGAGCATGCCGTGGCAGATCGCCGCAGTAATAGTGTCGTTGATGGCCCGACCGGGCGACACGGCGTCGTAAAACGGGTTGGGCTTGAACGCCAGCGTTTCTCGACTGGTGCCCTCCCAGTCGTTGATGTACCGCTGGTAGCCGGAGTCCGACGCATGCAGCGTCACCAGCACGCCGGTTTCGGCGATCCGGGCCCAGAACGGATCGAATTCAGGCAAGAACGGGGACCGGGTGCCGCGGTAACCGGCGACGGGTGCAGGCCGCATCAACACGACTTT
>NZ_JAOPWB010000353.1 GCF_025965855.1 Mycobacterium sp.
CCGCCCGCGCCGCAGTCGAAGGCGCCCGCCGGCGAACCGGCCCCGGAGTCGGGAGCCGGGGGGGAGCAGGAAGGCGCTTCCGGCGAGCAGCAACCGGACTCGAGCAACCGCCAGCCCTACTTGACCAGGGTGCTTGAGCACATTCCCGGCGATGCGGCGCCGCTGGCGCCGACGCCCTAGCGGAACGCCCCGTGGAGATCAGCCGTGCTTGGGGTGAACCGCGGTGAAAGACACCGACACCTCGTCGTCGACGCGCACCGAGCCCATCAGCAGCGAGTAGGGCTTGACGCCGTAATCGGTTTGGCGGACGCGCGATTCGACGGACATTCGCCACGCGTCACCGAGATCTTCCGTGCGCAAATCGATTACGTGCTTTCGGGACTGTCCGCGAATGTGTAGCTTTCCGGTAAGGCGGTACCCGTCGCCGGTCTTGTAGATGGTGTCCGCCGCGAATCGGATCTCGGGATAGCGGTTGGCGTCCAGCGACTTCAGTGCGCTCGATTTCACCAGCGCCTTTTCCGGCCCGGACAATGCCTTGACCCCGCCCTCGCCGCGCAGCACCTCGAAAGAATCGACGTCGACGGTTAGCTCCGCGGTGACCGGTTCGGTGCCTGCCCAGGCAACCGAGGCCTCCCAGCGCGTCATCGCGATGGTGAGCCGATGACCCATTCGCGCCGCCCTGCCCGCGACGCCGGTGCGGATCGACAACTCACCGTCGGATGCGGTCAGGGTCCACAGGCCGGTCACAGACCGACTGTAGTCACATCGTCAAAACGGTGCGGTAGTGCGACCGGCCCTGTTCCATCGCCGCGTAACCCTCGGCGGCCTGCGACAGGGGCAGCTCCTCGATCCACGCCCGCACACCGGACAGGACCGCGAAATGCATGGTGTCTTCGACGTCTTTGGCCGTGCCGGACGGGTGGCCGATGACGCTGAGTCCGGGAGTTATCAGCTGGATGGGGCTGATGGGCAGCGGGTCGGGGGTCACGCCGATGGTGATCAGTTCGCCTTGTGGCCGGAGGCCGCCGACGGTGTCGGCCATGGCCTGGGAATTACCGGCGGTGGCGAGGACGACCGCCGCACCACCCAGGGCCCGCAGCGCCTCGGACACGTCGCCGCTGGTGGAATCGATGTAGTGATGGGCGCCTAATTTCCGTGCGTCCTCGGCTTTGCCGGTGCCGCGGGCGATCGCGATGGTCTCGAAGCCCATCGCGCGGGCGAACTGCACACCGAGGTGCCCCAGCCCGCCGACGCCGAGAATGGCGACCGGGTCTCCGGGCAACGCCTTCGTGTGGCGCAGCGCGTTGTAGGTCGTGACACCGGCGCAGCCCATCGGGGCGGCTTCCACATCGGAGAGCTCCGACGGTATCCGGGCCAAAGCGCTGACCGGCACCGTCACCGATTCCGCGTAGCCGCCGGGATAGTGCCAGCTCGGGATCTTGCCGTTGACGCAGTGGATGAAAATGCCTTTGCGGCAGGGGTCACAGTGGTAGCAGCATCCGCCGAACCACCCGACCGCGACGCGGTCGCCGACCGCGAATGTGTCGACGCCCGCACCGAGTTCGGCTATGGTCCCGGCGATCTCGTGTCCCAGTGTCAGGGGCCACGACATGTTGGGGAAGCCACCGTGGACGAAGGCGCGGTCCGTTCCGCACACGCCGCATGCGCTAACGATCAGACGTACCTCTTCACGCCCCGGCGGTTGGGTTTCGACGTCAGCCAGCTCCAGTGGCCCGCCTGCGGACCGGATCCGGACGGCTCGGTGAGTCGGCATTGTCTTAACCTAATGCGCGACAGGGCATTTCGCTGCCCCGTCGGTGTGGTAGTCCACCTGCCAGTGCTTGATCCCGTTGAGCCAGCCCGACCGTAGCCGTTCCGGCCTGCCGATCGATTCCAGGTCCGGCAGGGCGTCGGCGATCGCGTTGAACATCAGGTCGATCGTCATGCGCGCCAGGTTCGCCCCGATGCAGTAGTGCGCGCCGGTGCCCCCAAATCCCACGTGCGGGTTGGGGTCACGCAGGATGTTGAACGTGAACGGGTCGTCGAACACTTCCTCGTCGAAATTGGCCGAGCGGTAAACCATTACCACCCGTTGGCCCTTCTTGATTTGCACGCCGGACAGTTCGTAGTCCTCCAGCGCGGTGCGCTGGAACGACGTGACCGGGGTGGCCCACCGGACGATCTCGTCGGCAGCGGTGGCGGGGCGTTCCCTTTTGAACAGTTCCCACTGGTCGGGGAAATCGGTGAAGGCCATCATGCCCTGGGTGATGGAGTTGCGGGTGGTCTCGTTGCCGGCGACAGCCAGCAGGATCACGAAGAAGCCGAACTCGTCGTCGGAGAGCTTGTGGCCGTCGATGTCGGCCTGGACCAGCTTGGTGACGAGGTCTTCCCCCGGATTCTTCGCCCGCTCGGCCGCCATCTGCATGCCGTACATGATGAGTTCGACGGAAGCGGTGATGGCGTCGTTGTTGGCGAACTCGGGGTCCTGGTCGCCAACCATCTCATTGGACCAGTGGAAGAGTTTCTTGCGGTCTTCCTGTGGCACACCCATCAGCCCGGCGATCGCCTGCAACGGCAACTCGCACGACACCTGTTCGACGAAGTCGCCGGAACCCTCGGCCGCCGCGGTCTCGACGACGCGGCGGGCCCGCTCGGCGAGGTCTTCGCGCAGGCGCTCGACGGCTCGGGGAGTAAAAGCCCGCGAGATGATCTTGCGCAGCCGGGTGTGCTGCGGCGCGTCCATGTTGAGCAGGACGTATTTGCCGCGGTCGATCTGCTCGCCCACCGTCCCGTCCTTGTAGCGCGGCAGGGCGGTCTTTTGCAGGCTGGAGAAGACATCGCTGCGCAGCGAGATTTCCTTGACGTCCTTGTGCTTGGACACCACCCAGAAGCCGCCGTCGTCGAATCCGCCCACCCCGATCGGCTGCTCGTTCCACCAGATCGGCGCGGTTCGGCGCAGCTCGGCCAGCTCTTCCACCGGCAGCCGCTCGGCGTGGACGTCCGGGTCGGTGAAATCGAATCCGGGCGGCAGATTCGGCTGGGTGGTCGGCTCGGTGGTTGGCTCCGATGTTGACAAGTCCCACTCCTTCATACGAAGTCGTCTAGTCGTCTTCTTTGTGCCAAATAAACCACTGCTACACCAGGTTGGGAAGGACTACAGCAAGATCGCCAAGCCGAATTGCAACGTGTTCAGCACCGATGAGTTTCGCGGGCGTCGGCGGTCTCTATGGGAATGCGGTACAACAAGCACCGACCGACGGGAAAGGGAGCACATGCGCATCGTTCTGAGCGACTTCATGAGTCTGGACGGGGTTGTCCAAGCCCCGGGCGGCCAGGGGGAGGACACCGACGGGGGATTCGCACACGGGGGCTGGTCGATGCCGTACTTCGAACCGGAAACCATGGGACCGGCCGTCTCCGAGCTTATGGCCGACACCGAGGCGCTGCTGTTCGGCCGCCGGACCTGGCAGACGATGGCCGCCGCCTGGCCGAGCCGCGCCGGCGACCCCTTCGCCGACCGGATGAACGAGGTCCCCAAGTACGTGGCGTCCCGCACGCTGACGCAAGACGAACTGAGCTGGCCCGGCTCGACCCTGCTGCCCGCCGACGACGCGATCGGCGCCATACGTCAACTGCGTGCACGGGAGGGTAAGGCGATCCAGGTGATGGGCAGCGCGTCACTGGCCGCGCAACTGGTCGAGCACGACCTGGTCGACGAATACCGGCTGATGATCGAGCCGATCCTGCTCGGCGGCGGCAAGCGGGTGTTCCCCGACGACGGTCGGGCCCGCGCCCTGGAGCTGGTGTCGGCGACGACAACCGGGACCGGGGTGCTGATCTGCACCTACCGGCGTCGGTGAGCGCCCCTCGAAGGGAGCTTGTGGCTCACGACGCAGTCGATATGCTTTGGTGCAGGTCACCGGCGACAGGCGGGGTGGAACATGATTAGGGAACTGCTCAGCGCCGCTTCGATAGCGGGCATCACGATCGGTATGGCGCCGTGCGCGGCCGCCGATACGCAGTACAACGGCGACGTGCCGGGGATGAACTATCAGGCTTCGCTGGGGGCGCCCTGCGACAACTACGAGCGCTTCATCTTCGGGCGGGGCCCCAGCGGACAGGCCGAGGCCTGTCATTTCCCGCCGCCTAACCAGTTCCCCGCAGCCACCACTGGCTACTGGGTCATCTCCTATCCGCTGTTCGGAGTGCAGCAGGCCGGCGCGAAGTGCCCGGGCCCGCAAGTGGCGGCACAGTCACAGGCCGGGCTTCCCATGCTCTGCCTGGGAGATCAAGGGTGGCAAGAGGGATGGTTCACCGGCGCGGGGTTCTTCCCGCCTGCTGGATGACGGGCTGACTCAATGAACCGCACTCAGCCCGCCGAGGCACCGGTCCCACGCTGGCTGCGCTTCGTCCTCGCGTCGGATCGCGCGGGCTCGGCCTGGTACGTCGGGGCCGGCTTCTTCTTCGCACCGGTGCTCGCCGCGCTGTCGCCATGGCCGGCGGTCACCGCCGCGCTCTGGGGGGTCATCGCGGTGGCCGGACTATGGCTGGGCCTGCTCGGTATCGCGATGGCAGTCGGCCTAGCACGCATATTGCGGTCCGGCGCCGAGATCCCCGAGGACTACTGGCGCACCCTGGTGAACTACTAGAGTCGTACCAAAGGTACTGCGACAAAAGGAGGTTCCGATGGGCTTCAATCCCAAAGACGCCGTCGACGCGGCCCGGGACATCGCCTCGAACGCCGTCGAAAAGGCTTCGGACATCGTCGAACACGCCGGCGACATCATCCGGGGTGACGTCGCGGGCGGTGCCAGCGGCATCGTGCATAACTCGATCGACATCGGCACGTACGCGGTGGACAGGGCGAAAGAGGTGTTCACCGGCCCCGGTGCGGAGGAAGTCGACGACGAGTAACCGCCGTTAAACGGCGGCCGCGGCGTTCAGCTCGTCCAATCTGTTGGTCGACTCCAGGTACTCCTGCACCCACCGCTCGATGACGGTCGAGGTCTTCTCCACCTTGTTGAACTGCCCGACCACCTGACCGACGGGGTTGAACGCGACATCGACGGTCTCGTTCGGGTACTTGTTCGTGGCCCGGACCGCCATGCCGGAAACCATGTACTGCAACGGCATTCCGAGCGGCTTGGGGTTGTCCGCCTGCTCCCATGCCTCCGTCCAGTCGTTGCGCAGCATCCGGGCCGGCTTACCGGTGAAGGAACGGCTGCGTACGGTGTCACGGCTGGACGCCCTGGCATACGCCGCCTGCTGAACCGGGGTGTTCGAGGCTTCCTCGACCATGAGCCACTGCGAGCCGGTCCACGCCCCCTGGGCACCGAGCGCCAAGGCCGCGGCGATCTGCTGGCCGCTGCCGATGCCTCCCGCCGCCAGCACCGGCACCGGGGCGACCTCCTTAACGACCTGCGGCCACAACACGATCGAGCCCACCTCGCCGCAGTGACCGCCGGCCTCGCCGCCCTGGGCGATGACGATGTCGACGCCGGCATCGGCGTGCTTGCGGGCCTGCGAGGGCGAGCCGCACAGCGCGGCCACCTTGCGGCCGGATTCGTGGATGTGCTTGATCATCTCGGCCGGGGGGGTGCCGAGCGCGTTGGCGATCATCGCCACCTTCGGGTGTTTCAGCGCCACTTCGACCTGCGGGGTGGCGGTCGCTTCGGTCCAGCCGAGCAGTTGCAGGGTGTCCTCGTCGGCGTGATCGACGGGCACACCGTGATCCGCCAGGATCTTCTTGGCGAAGTCCAGATGCTCCTGCGGCACCATCTTGCGCAGCGTGTCGGCCAGCTCCTCGGCCGAAAGGTGGGAGTCCATGCCCTCGTACTTGTTCGGGATCACGATGTCGACCCCGTAGGGGTGATCGCCGATGTTCGCGTCGATCCAGTTGAGCTCGATCTCCAGCTGCTCGGGCGTGAAGCCGACGGCGCCCAGCACGCCGAAACCACCGGCCTTGCTGACAGCGACCACGACATCGCGGCAGTGGGTGAAGGCGAAGATCGGGAACTCGATGCCGAGCTCGTCACAAATCGCGGTGTGCATGCCTACTCCTGGGAAGCTTGACCGATGCTGAAAGAACTGAAACGTGTTCTAGTTTAGTACGGACCCCGTTGACGTGGCCACCCGCCCTTGACCAGCGCGTCGGCACTACGGTGTTTCAGGACGTGTCAGGTGGTCCACAAGACCAGCAACGCGAGCATGCCGCCGAAGCAGACCAAGTGATCGCGGCAGATGGCGCGCGCCAGACGGGTTTGTTCGACCGGGCCGTCCGCGCGGCGTCCGAGCCGGATCGCGGCGGGGACCGTGTGCGTCAGCGCCAGCACCATCGGGATACCCGCGAGTGCCGCCGATGTCGCCAGCAGCCATACGGGGTGGTGGCCCCGAGCGGCCTGAAAGCCCAACGCGCCCAGCAAGGTCAGCATGACTAGGGCGATCAGCCGGCTCATCGGTCGCGATGTGGTCGTCGCGCGATGGTAGTAGCCCGCGATGGAAGCGAGCACGGGCTCGGGCAATTCCTCACCTCCGCTTCGGTTTTGAAGAACCTGGACGTCGAAGATCAGGTCCATCCACAAGACGGCGAGCAGAAAGCCACTGCAGGCGATGAGTAACGGGGCCACGACGCTCGATAACCTCCGGTTCGCCTAGGCGCCGCAAATGCGGATCGGCTTATTTTTCCGTGCCGCACTTGCTTCTGGGAAATCGCTTCCAATTGTTGTAAACGTGTCGAATTACCCGCCAGGAACGCCTACCATCCGCTCATCGCTGTCGCAAGATGGTCGATTGGTCTCGGTGAACAGAAACGTCACAATCCCAGAAGGCGGGCCCCCTGCGGACACCCGCACAGGATGTCACACCACGCCCACTACCACCCAGCAAACCGCGACTGACTTTCGAGACTCGGTCCGGACCTTCGGCTTCTCGGCGATCTCCGACGACTGCAGCGCCCACAGCCCTAGCGCAGGTCCAAATCCCTGTTGCCGGGGTTTTCCGGAAGGCAACATAGTGCCCATGGTTAAGGGGGATGCAATGACTACACCAACAGGTTGGTATCTCGATCCGAGTCGCGTGTCCGGCACGACCGCAGCCGAGCCAGAGCCCAAGGATGACCCGTTCTACAAATACGACGGGCCGCTAGAAATAGACCCGGGAACAGTGCTGAGGACTCGCAGGACTACTTACCACATAGGGGGCTACTCGACGCTGCTCAAGGCCACGCAGCTGCTCTATCGGTCGACGGCCCAGACCGGCAAACCGACCGTCAACGTCGCGTCGGTCATTCCGCCGCTGATCAAGCCAGACAAAACGAAGGTGCTCTCGTACCAGTCCGCCTACGACTCCCTCAACCAAAGCGACGAGCCGTCGTATGGGATCTCGGGCGGGAACCCTAATCTGAGCAGACTCGTCGCCGAAGTCGAGCTAGCGGTCTACGGTCACTTCCTCGCCGACGGGTACACGGTCATCGTTCCCGACACCGAGGGCCAGAGAGCGGACTTCGCCGCAGGCCCCGAGTATGGAATGAACACGCTCTACGCGATCCGCGCCGCGTTTTCAAAGGAGTCGACCCTCGACCTCCCGGACGACGCAAAGGTTGCGATGCTCGGATACTCCGGCGGTGCGATTGCCACCGAGTGGGCCGCCGAGCTCGCCCCGACCTACGCGGACGACGTCAACAAGCGCTTGATCGGCGCGGCGATGGGCGGCCTGCTCGTCCACCCCGCGCACAACCTGCACTACGTCGAGGGGAGCCTCGGCTGGGCCGGCGTCATGCTGATGGCGATCGTCGGCGTCGCGCGCGCGTTCGAGAAACAGACCGAATTCAGGGAGTATTTCAGTACGTCGAGCCGTTTCCGCTGCCGGCCGAAGGCCAACGGCGCGAAGCTCTTCGACGACATGCAGACCAAGTCGATCATTCACGTGCTCGGCCAGTACCCGGGTCTGACGTGGAAACAACTGGCCAAACCCGAATACCCAACTCCCGAGAGCATTCCGCTCTACGTCGAGTGCGTCAACAGGCTGATCATGGGTACCGGCGGGGTTCCTGACGGCGTTGCTACGCCGACAATCCCGCTCTTCATCGGCCAAGGCGCCAACGGTGAGCCCGAGGGCACGGCGGGCAACAAGGAGGGCATCGGCCCCGGCGACGGCGTGATGATCGCCGGCGACGTGCGCACGCTCGCCCGCAGCTACTGCGCGAGAGGCGCAACCGTCTGGTACGAGCAGTACGACGCTCTCAGTCACATCTCGAGTCTCTACTTCTGGGTGCCCCACTCGATCGCCTGGATCAAGCAGCGCTTCGCCGGCGAACCGGCGCCACAGAACGGTTCATCGATCAACCCGGGCAACCCCCTCGACCCGATTCCCGCTCCAAAAGAACCCCGACCCGCGCGGTGACAAAGACCGCGGGCACATTGAACAACCCACTCGGCGTCGGTTACCAGTCCCCTTACGCCGTCACCGGTGTGCTTGACCAACCAGCCCCGCGCCCCTCGATCGCCGCACGCAAGACCTCGTCATATGCGGCGAGGGCTTTCCGCATTCAAATCCGCGTCCGTCTCCCACCGACGGGTCGAACCCTCCACTTCGGTGAACAAAAACGTCACCACCCCCGAAAGAGCAGCACCTGTCATGGCATCGCCTCGGCCCACGCGATATGCCCCTCGAAGTCAAGCGCTTTCGCCATGTCGCGGTAGCGATCCCGGAGCTGCGCGTAAGCGGCGGCCTCGCCGTGAGCCCGCGCCAGTAGAGCATCGAGTCGCAGCAGCCAGATGTCGCGTAGCACCAGACCCTCATCGGCTGGCGCAGCCGCTAACCGCTCAATCGCGGCCTCGGCTTCGGCTTCGGAAACATCATCGTCAGTCCCGCGATCCAGCAGTCGGGTAGGGGGGAGGGGGCTCCGCGCGACCAGCGTGCCCGCCAACACTCCCGACCAGCTGTATACATATCCCCCCGAACGAAAACCGAAGATTTTTTTCGCTGCGGAAGTCGCGTTGCAGCAGGGGTTTCCACTGGTTTCCGCTGGTCAGGTGGTGTTTTGCGGAAGTTGGGCTGCAGCAACGGAATCGGGGTTGAACCCGTGTCTAACCTGGGGTTGACCCGCGCGGCCGCTAGATGCTTTGTCGGTGCGGTCGCCTAGCGCCACGCCATGGCCGAGCGGGCCGGTCTGGCCGAGCGTGTCATCGCCTGCGATGTCGCGCTGCGAGGCCAGCCCGGTTAGGCCTGAAGCGGCGCTTTTGAGGTCTCGATCTCCGTGTCGCGGAACCCGTACCGGTCCAGCAATCGCCTCACAGTGGTTTCGGCGAGGTGGTGTTTCACGATAGGTCCTATGATCACTTTGACGAGAGCCTCGCGATCGAACGGTAGTCGCACATACGGTGTGAAGACTTTCGAGTCGTCGGGCCTGAATTGCACGTCGACTGTTGTCAGCGCGCCCTGCGCATAGAACGAGTACGGCTCTCCGAGGCTATGCAGGGCTCTCATCTGGTTGAGACTGCGGCCACCGTGGTGTTCGGTGATCGTGATGCGGTGCTCGCGTTCGTCTTGATAGTCCGAGTGCTTCACCAGAGGCAGACGGTGCACCAGGCCGTGGGTCTGAAAAATGCAATTGCCCACGTTGTTGTCGAAGCTGCCGCTGTTCTCGCCAATCCGCTGCACCGTGTCAATGAGTCCGCCGACAACGAGGTCGCGCGCGGACTCGCCATAGCCGACCCTCTGCAGGAACGCGCCCCACGTGAGTTCGACCTGCTGGCCCGATGTCCCGCTGATGGTCGCCATGACCGGCACCAGCTTCCCGTTCGGGGCGTGGTTGTACTGAGGCACCTTGAGGGATTGGATGCGTTCGGTGTCGAAACCGAGCGCGAAGCCGCGCCCGTCGGCGCCGCCGTAGCGGGTCCACTGGCTGACTGCGTCGGAGAGTTCGCTGAAGCACGCGACGAACATCGCGTCGTCGAACCGCATCAAGTCCCTGGCGTCCATCAGCCTCAGCGCTTCGAGCTGCGCTCGGTATGCCTGCGAGTGGTCGCTTGGCTCCTCAGCGAGCCGCTCCAGCCTCTCGACGAACACCGCCCAGGTGTAGACCAGTTCTCGGGAATCGTTCATCGCCAATCAAACTGAGCAACGGGCAGGAGCTAGTACGTTTCGGGGATCACGACTACTGGTACGACCCCGGCCGCGTAGACGACCCGAGGCCGCGCGGTAGCTGACACTTCCTCCGAGTAAAGCGTATTTCAACGGATCGCGGCCAACCCAGAACAAACACCTTCCACCACCCCGAAAAGCTCCTGTCCGACGGGGACGACGACGAACCGTAGCGAGCTCTCTTGATCGGCGGCGGCGTCACGGGGTAGCGTGGTGCTGCCAATTACGAAACCATGCGTAGCGTAATTGACCGGCCCTGTTTACCGGAAGGATCGGCCTGATGCGCAGCCGTTACGCCGGCCATCCCTTCACCGCCTCGACGGCCGAGATCGCGGCCGCACTCGAGGATGTCAGCATCCCGACACTGCTGCTCTCGCTTGTCCACATCACCCGCGATCCCCGGTTCATTCGGGATTTCAAGCCCATGGGCATCTTCCTCAACGAGGTCCAGGGCTTCATGTCGGAGGAGGACAAGGCCCGGGCCCGCGCGGCGGCGCTACCGGTGATCACCGATTATCGAGACCGCGGTTGCCCCGAGCCCGAGCCGCTGAGCCGCGAACTCATTCGGGAGATGATGGACTGGGCCGCCTGCGAACACGTGACCGACGATTACCTGCCGCTGATTCTGGAAGAGATGGATCTCGAGGGCGTCGACCCCCGTCGCCCGGCCGCCCTGCCGGCCGAATCCGCCGCCGAGCTGCCCGTCCTGGTCGTCGGGTGCGGCGAATCCGGCATTCTGGCGGGAATCCGCCTCCAACAAGCCAACATCCCGTTCACCATCGTCGAAAAGAACGCCGGCCCCGGCGGAACGTGGTGGGAGAACAGTTATCCCGGCGCCCGCGTCGACGTCGCAAACCATTTCTATTGCTACAGCTTCGAACCCAACAACGATTGGACTCATTTCTTCGCCGAGCAGTGCGAGCTGCGGGACTATTTCACCGAGGTGATGAATAAGCACGACCTGGGCGAGCACGTCCGCTGGAGCACCGAGGTTGTCGCGGCCGAATGGCACGACGACGACGGCACGTGGAGCGTCTCCCTGCGCCGCGCCGACGGTGAGACGAGCACGCTCAGCGCGCGGGCCGTCATCACCGCGGTCGGTCAGCTAAACCGGCCCCATATCCCCGAATTCGACGGTGCCGACACCTTCGCGGGACCCTCATTTCACTCCGCCGCCTGGGATCACTCGGTTGACCTGACGGGCATGCGCGTCGCGCTCATCGGGGCCGGCGCGAGCGGCTTCCAAATCGCACCCGCGATTGCCGACCAAGTCGAGCGACTCACGGTGTTCCAGCGGACCGCCCAGTGGATGTTCCCGAACACCATGTACCACGACGAGGTCGGCGACGGCGTGCGCTGGGCGACGCGCCACCTGCCGTTCTACGGACGGTGGTATCGGTTCCTGGTGCTTTGGCCCGGCGCCGACAAAGGGCTTGACGCCGCGGAGGGCGACCCGAACTACGCCGATCAGGATTATGCCGTCAGCGACATCAACGCCGCCGCGCGAATGATGTTCTCGCAGTGGATCACCAGCCAGGTCGACGACGGCCACGAGCTGTTGGCCAAGGTGTTGCCCGACTATCCAGCCACGGGCAAGCGGACCCTGCAGGACAACGGCAGCTGGCTGCAGACACTGCAACGGGACAACGTCGAGTTGGTGCGCACACCGATCCAGAAGATCACGCCGCGCGGCGTCGTGACCGGGGATGGCGTGACCCACGACGCCGACGTCATCGTCTACGCCACCGGATTCCGGCACACCGATGTGTTGTGGCCACTAAAAGTGACGGGCCGCAACGGGATTGACCTGCACCAGATGTGGGGGAGCCGCCCGCACGCCTACCTGGGCATCACCGTGCCGGGCCGAACTTCTTCATCATCTACGGGCCCGGGACGCATCTCGCCCACGGGGGCAGCCTGATCTTCCAATCCGAACTGCAGATGCGCTACGTCGACCAGTGCCTCAGGCGGCTGGCGGAGCAGAGGCTGCACTCGGTCGAGCCGAAGGCCGAAGCCGCCACGGCGTGGCATCACCGGACACAAACGCAGATCAAGAAGATGGTCTGGTCGCACCCGGCGGTCAAACACTCCTACTTCAAGAACGCCGACGGGGAGATCCACACCGTCAGCCCGTGGCGCCTCAACGAGTACTGGGCCGCGATGCTACAGCCCGATTGGTCACAATTTCTTGTGCGACGGGGAAAGTGAGCGCTCCAGCATGCGAACGGTAGTCCT
>NZ_JAOPWB010000004.1 GCF_025965855.1 Mycobacterium sp.
CCGGTCACGGTGAAGGGGTTGTCGCGGTTCACCGACCCGGCCGACTCGCGCGCCGTACTCGCTGGCATGAAGGACGGCTCGGTCGACATCGTGATCGGCACCCACCGGCTGCTGCAGACCGGTGTCACCTGGAAGGACCTGGGCCTTGTCGTCGTCGACGAGGAGCAGCGGTTCGGTGTCGAACACAAGGAACACATCAAGTCGCTGCGCACCCACGTCGACGTGCTCACCATGAGCGCCACCCCGATCCCGCGCACGCTGGAGATGAGCCTGGCCGGGATTCGTGAGATGTCGACGATCCTGACGCCGCCCGAGGAGCGCTACCCGGTGCTGACCTACGTCGGTCCGGACGACGAGAAACAGGTCGCCGCCGCCCTGCGCCGCGAGTTGCTGCGCGACGGGCAGGCCTTCTACGTGCACAACCGGGTCAGCTCCATCGACCGGGCGGCGGCCCGGGTGCGCGAGCTGGTGCCCGAGGCGCGCGTCGTCGTCGCGCACGGGCAGATGCCCGAGGAGCGGCTGGAACGCACCGTGCAGGGCTTCTGGAACCGCGAATACGACATCCTGGTGTGCACCACGATCGTGGAGACCGGCCTGGACATCTCCAACGCCAACACGCTGATCGTCGAGCGCGCCGACACCTTCGGCCTATCCCAGCTGCACCAGCTGCGCGGCCGGGTCGGCCGCAGCCGCGAGCGCGGTTATGCCTACTTCCTCTATCCGCCGCACGCGCCGCTGACCGAGACGGCCTACGACCGGTTGGCGACCATCGCGCAGAACAACGAGTTGGGCGCGGGCATGGCGGTCGCGCTCAAGGACCTCGAGATCCGCGGCGCCGGCAACGTGCTCGGCGTCGAGCAGTCCGGGCACGTCGCCGGGGTCGGGTTCGACCTGTACGTGCGGCTGGTGGGCGAGGCCGTGGAGGCGTACCGGGCGGCCTTACAAGCAGCGGACGACGGCCAGACGGTCACCACGCCCGAGGAGCCCAAGGACGTCCGGATCGACCTGCCGGTGGACGCGCACCTGCCGCCGGACTACATCGCCAGCGACCGGCTCCGGCTGGAGGGCTACCGGCGGCTCGCCGCCGCTTCTGACGAGGCCGCCATCAGCGCCGTTGTTGAGGAGCTCGTCGACCGCTACGGCGCGCTGCCCGAGCCCGCCGAGCGGCTGGTGGCCGTGGCGCGGTTGCGGCTGCTGTGCCGCGGCGCCGGCATCACCGAGGTCTCGGCCCCGTCGGCGGCGACCGTGCGGCTGTCGCCGGTGACGCTGCTGGACTCGGCCCAGGTGCGGCTCAAGCGGATGTACCCGGCGGCGCACTACCGGGCCACGACGTCCACGGTCCAGGTGCCCATTCCGCGGTCCGGCGGCATCGGCGCGCCACGCATGCGCGACGTCGAGTTGCTCCAGATGGTGGCCAACCTGGTAACGGCACTGGAGGGGAAACCACAGCTAGAGATTGGTATAACGAGTGCGTCACCAGCATCGATGTCCGGGGAGGAGCGACAGGCGCGATGATCGTCGTCTTGTTCGACCGCCGCCGCCCCTCTCTGGTGCCCGTCGAGGCCATCGAGCACCTGACCGGCGAGGTGCAATACACCGAGGAGATGCCGGTCGCGGTTCCGTGGTCGCTGCCCGCGGCGCGGCCCGTGCACTCCGGGGACGACGCGCCGGTGCTGCTGTCATCCGATCCGGACCACCCCGCCGTGACCGCCCGGCTGGCGGCCGGGGCCCGGCTGATCTCGGCGCCGGACACGCCGCGCGGCGAGCGACTGGTCGACGCCGTCGCGATGATGGACAAGCTACGCACCGCGGGACCGTGGGAAAGCGAGCAAACCCACGACTCGTTGCGCAGGTTCCTGCTCGAGGAGACCTACGAGCTGCTGGACGCCGTGCGCAGCGGCAACGCCGATCAGCTGCGCGAAGAACTCGGCGACGTGTTGCTACAGGTCCTCTTCCACGCCCGCATCGCCGAGGACGCGCCGCAGCTTCCCTTCACCATCGACGACGTCGCCGCCACGCTGATGCGCAAGCTGGGCCACCGGGTGCCCGGAGTTCTTGCGGGGCAATCGATTTCGCTCGAAGATCAGTTGGCGCAGTGGGAGGATCGCAAGGCCGCCGAAAAGTCGCGGAACTCGGTGATGGACGACGTCCACACCGGTCAGCCGGCATTGGCGTTGGCGCAGAAGGTGATTCAACGCGCGGAGAAGGCCGGGCTGCCCGCCGCCCTGATCCCCGTCCAGATCACGTCCATCTCCGTGTCGGCCGACGTTGATGCGGAAAGCGCGCTTCGCGCGGCGGTTTTGGAGTTCGTTGACACGGTCCGCAGTGCAGAGAGGGCGATCGCGGCCACCCGCCGCGGCGACAGCGTTCCGGTGGAGCTGGACGTGGCGCAGCTCGGCGAAGTCACCGAGGGGGAATGGCGCGCGCACTGGCCATCGAGTGAATTGGGCATCGACGAGGCGGCCACCGAAGACGCGGCGGCGTCCGGTGCTATGAAGAAGGCGTCCGAGGCGTCCGACGGGGGCTCCAAGAAGCGCCGAGGCCGGAAATAGGGTTCAATTGGCGGCTTCTGCCGCCTGTCACCCAGTAACGTCGCGGGGTCAGTGATCGCTAGCCATAGTTGCTGGTAGCTAACACCAGATTGGCTGACGACGGACGCCGTATCGGTGGGCTCGGGACCGGAATCGGCCGGGTGGGGCCGAAACCCGTGGGACGATGGTCGTGGTCGAAATTTGTGTAGGGAAAGTTCAGGGGAGCTCTAAAAGTCATGGTGTCGCCGAGGCGTTGGTTGCGTGCGGCCGCCGTGATCGGCGCGACTGCCATGATCCTTGCGTCCAGCTGCACCTGGCAGCTCAGCCTGTTCATCCCGGAAGGCGTCCCGCCGCCGGCCGGGGCTCCGGTGCCGCCGGTGGACACTCACCTCAGCGGCCGGCCGGCGGATCAGTTGCGCCAATGGGCCGAGCAGCGGTCGACGGCATTGGAGATTCCGGTCATCGCGCTAGAGGCCTACGCGTACGCCGCCCGGGTCGCCGAGGTCGAGAACCCGAAGTGCCATATCGCGTGGACCACGCTGGCGGGCATCGGGCAGGTCGAAAGCCACCACGGCACCTACCGGGGCGCGACGCTGTCGCCGAACGGGGATGTGAGTCCGCCCATTCGGGGTGTTCGCCTAGACGGCAGCGGGGGCACCTTGCGCATCGTCGACACCGCGGACGCCAAGGACGGCGATGCCGGGGTGGCGCGCGCGATGGGGCCGATGCAGTTCATTCCGGAGACATGGCGGCTGTACGGGGTGGACGCCCACAACGACGGCGTCGTCAGCCCCGACAACATCGACGATGCGGCGCTCGCGGCGGCGGGTTATCTGTGTTGGCGTGGAAAAGATCTCGCCACACCGCGGGGGTGGATCACCGCGCTGCGGGCCTACAACAACTCCGGCGTTTATGCGCGGGCGGTGCGGGACTGGGCGACCGCCTACGCGGCGGGTCACCCGCTGTAGCAGGATGTATCCGGCACCAGCGACTAGGCAAGCTTAGGCAAGGAGAACCCAGTGCCGATTATCGAGCAGGTCGGGGCCCGCGAGATCCTCGACTCCCGCGGCAACCCGACGGTCGAGGTCGAGATAGCTCTGATGGACGGGACGTTTGCCCGCGCGGCGGTGCCGTCCGGCGCGTCGACCGGCGAGCACGAGGCCGTCGAGTTGCGTGACGGCGGACAGCGTTACGGCGGCAAGGGCGTGCAGAAGGCGGTGCAGGCCGTGCTCGACGAGATCGGTCCGGCCGTCATCGGATTCAACGCCGACGACCAGCGGTTGGTGGACCAGGCCCTGGTGGACCTCGACGGCACCCCCGACAAGTCGCGGCTGGGCGGCAACGCGATCCTCGGCGTCTCGCTGGCGGTCGCCAAGGCGGCCGCCGATTCCGCCGAGTTGCCGCTGTTCCGCTATCTCGGCGGGCCGAACGCGCACATTTTGCCCGTGCCGATGATGAACATCCTCAACGGCGGCGCCCACGCCGACACCGCCGTCGACATCCAGGAATTCATGGTCGCACCGATCGGCGCGCCCAGCTTCGCCGAGGCGTTGCGGTGGGGCACCGAGGTTTACCACGCGCTCAAATCGGTGCTGAAGAAGGAGGGGCTGTCCACCGGCCTGGGCGACGAGGGCGGATTTGCCCCCGACGTGGCGGGCACGACCGCGGCACTGGACCTGATCGGCCGGGCCGTCGAAGCGGCGGGTTTCAAACTCGGGAGCGACGTCGCGCTCGCCCTCGACGCGGCGGCCACCGAGTTCTACGCCGACGGCACTGGCTACACGTTCGAGGGCAGCACCCGCACCGCCGAGCAGATGGCCGAGTTCTACGCCGGCCTGCTCGGCTCCTATCCGTTGGTGTCTCTCGAAGACCCACTGTCCGAAGACGATTGGGATGGTTGGGTGGCCCTGACCGCGTTGATCGGGGAGCGGGTGCAAATCGTCGGCGACGACATCTTCGTCACCAACCCCGAGCGGCTGGAAGAGGGTATCGAAAAGGGCGTGGCAAACGCGTTGCTGGTCAAGGTGAACCAGATCGGCACGCTCACCGAGACGATGGACGCCGTCGCGCTCGCCCACCGCAGCGGGTACCGCTGCATGATGAGTCACCGTTCCGGCGAGACCGAGGACACCACGATCGCGGACCTCGCCGTGGCGACCGACTGCGGCCAGCTCAAGACCGGTGCGCCGGCACGGTCGGAGCGGGTCGCCAAGTACAACCAGCTGCTCCGGATCGAGGAGGAGCTGGACGACGCCGCCCGCTACGCCGGGCTGGGGGCGTTCCCCCGGTACGTCCCGAAGGGCTGAGACACCGCACATGGCCACCACGCCCCGCCGTACGCCCGGAAGCCAGTCACCCGCCTCCCG
>NZ_JAOPWB010000028.1 GCF_025965855.1 Mycobacterium sp.
GCTGGTGAAGAAGTTGTTTTTTGAGCCCTTGCCTCAAGAGCTCGTCGCTCCTTTCACCGCCGCCCTGGAACACATTCAGGCGAGTCTTAATCTCAATGCATCGCTCCCCCCGGTACCGCTGTAAGCAGCGGCTCCACGAATCCGGCTGTTACTAGGGCGCGATGACCGGGTTGACGTCCATGTAGATGCGGTAGTCGTTGACGACTCCATCGTGCACTCCAAAGACGTTGCAGCAGGGTAAATTCAACTCGCGGCCATCGAACCTCCGGTAGTACACGTCCATGAGTCCGATCACGGTGCCGTCGTCGACCTCCCAGAGATCGACGATGGTGTGGCGCATATCGGCGATCGCGTCGCGAAACGACCGGGCTGCCGCAAGAAGCTCAGACTGGGTGTCTGTCGGCGCCGCGTTGCCGAAACGGAAATGCACGCGTGCGGCGGTGAGTGCGGCGATGGTGTCGTGATCCGAATCGTCGACCGCGCGGATCAAGCTTCGGATCAGGTCGCTCTGGGTGCGGGGTGAGTCCGTCATGTCCTGCTTCTTGATTGGCGGGGTTGGTTGGATTCGGACCACTTTCGAGTGGCGTACCGGCGGGCCGATCGCGTGACAGTGCTCATCGGAGTCGGTTCGGCGCGATCAATGCCTTCATGATTCGGCCGGCCCGCAAGTCGTCGAAGGCGGCGAGAGTGTCGTGCAGTGGTGCGATGACGGTGGTGAGGTCCGCGACCTCGAGTAGGCCGGTCGCGAGAAGGTCGATGGCCCGATCGAATTCGTCGATGTAGGTGTAGGACCCACGCACGGTGATCTCCTTGATCAGCACGGTTGCGGCGTCGATGCCGGTTGGTCGGCCGGCGCCGACCACGACGAGGACGCCGCCAGGTGCGAGCAGGTTCAGCGCGGTCGCGGTGGCCTCCTGATTGCCCGAACATTCGATCGCGACGTCGACGGCGACGTTGGCGGTGTTGGCCCCGTCGGCCGTGATCGTCGTGGCGTGGGAATTCGGCGCGAACTGCGCCCGATTGGCAGCCGGCTCCATCAGCAACACACCGTTGGGAGATTTGAGGGACGCCACTCGGCAGGCGAGCTGGCCGATGGGGCCGCCGCCCGTCACCAGCACCGTGCGTCCCCGCAACTCGCCGGCGAGCTCCACGGCACGCAGAGCTGTTGCGGCGGGTTCTACCCAGGCGGCTTCCGCTGGGTCGAGTTCAGGCGGGATGGACCGCAGGTGGGATGGAAATGCGGCCATCAACGGTGCGAGCGCGCCGTTGGCTTGCAGGCCCAGCGCCGTTTCGAGTGTCGCCTGGCGGCAGAAGTTGGGCCGACCGGATTCGCAAAATTCGCATATACCACAGACGTTTCCGTTGGGGTTGACGGCGACCCGTTGACCAACGCGCCACTCCGCCACATCGGTCCCTACGGCTACGATCTGCCCGGTGGATTCGTGTCCGAGGATGCAGTCACCGTGGTAGACCTGCGGCAGCTCACCCGCATGAAGATCGCTTCCGCAGATGCCGCACAGCTCCACTTCGACGATTACTTGGTCAGGTCGCAGTGTCGGCTGAGGGCGGTCTTCGAATGCGATCGTGCGTTCAGCGGTGAGTACCACTGCCGGCATTGTCATTACCATGACCTCTGTTGCAGCGTCATGCGAAGGGATACGGACCCAGCCTGCCCCAGGCAACGAAGATCGCCAGCGCCATCAGCACGACATTGACCACGATGTTCATGGCTTCCTTCCGGCGGGCATGAACAACGGCCGCGCCCACCATCACGAAGACCAAGCCAATCGCCGCCCAGGGAACCAGGATTGGGGCGATGTGTGTGACGGCGGGCAAGATCAGCCCCGCCGCACCGAGTAGTTCGACGAACCCGATCATCCGGACGCTTGTCGGGCTGAAGTCCTGAGCCCAACCTTGCCCGGAGTTGACGAGCTTGTCCTTCGGCACAAACAGCTTCATCAGCCCGCTTCCGGCAAAAAGCTGCCGCCAAAACAATCGCGACTATCCACAGCGCTAGATTCATGGTGACCTCCCAGGTGATCGGAATGCGCAGTTACATTGCTAGTGAGACGATTTTGTATCTCGCGTGATCGCTGGGTGGCATGTTGCACCGGCGTCGGTGCGCCCGATTCTCGCATCGCATCTGTCGATGTGTCGTGGTGTTGCGAACGCGGCGCTGAGATTGGCGACTTCGTCGTCGCGCAAGGACAGCGATTCGGCGGCAAGGTTTTCAGCGAGGTGGCCGCGACTGCTCGTACCGGGGATCAACAGCACGTTGTCGGCGATCGCCAGTAGCCAGGCGAGGGCGACCTGGGCCGGCGTTGCGGTGTGGCCGGCGGCAACGCTGGTGACAACGGGATTGGTTCGGATGGCGGCGTGTTGGGTCTTCGGCCAGCCCAGCGGACAGAACGGAACGAACGCGATGCCCCGGGCGGTGCACTCGTCGAGCACGGGATCCGAAGCCCGCTCAGCGAGGTTGTACGCGTTCTGCACGCAGACGATGTCGGTGACCCCCAGCGCCATCAGAAGGTGTGGGCGTGTGACGTTGCTGATCCCTATCCCGGCGATCAGGCCGTCGTCCCGCGCGGCCAACAGGGCGCCCAGTTGATCGACGAACCGTTGGTTAGGCTCCGCGTTGTCCAATACGCGCAGGTTTACCGCGGTGAGCTGCTCGACGCCGAGCGTAGCGAGGTTGTCTTCGATCCCAGCGCGAAGGTGATCGGGGTCATCGTAGGGCACAACAGCGCCATGGTCATCGCGTCGGGCAGCGACTTTGCTGACCAGCGCCAAGTTGTCGGGGTAGGGGAACAGGGCTTCGCGGATGAGCTGATTGACTACTGCAGGCCCGTAGTACTGGGCGGTGTCAATGTGATCGACACCGGCGTCGACGGCGGCGTGCAGTACCGCGACCGCTTCGTCGCGATCTCGGGGTGGACCGTAGACGCCGTCGCCGGCTAACTGCATCGCGCCGTACCCAACGCGCCAGACGGCCTTGTCCGCCAGGCGATACCGGTCGCCCGCCGTCATATCCATCGCCGGCGCCTTCCCCAGCAGTTCTCGGCCTCGGCGACGCCGCCCAACCGTGACACCACGTCAATGGCGAGCGGCACATGGCGTGCGCGGACCGGTTCCGCAAATTTCTACCGACCGTAACACCCAATAACATGATATATCAATCTAATCGCCTCACTGCGCAGAATCTTCTGCGTTTTTGGGCAATGCTTGGCCTACGGGCCGGCTGCACGAACGCCGAGCAATGGCTCACAGTGGCGGGATATTAGTACCAGTAATGTGATTGCTGAACGAGGATGCTCGTCGTAATCGCGCCTCTGCAGCTCGCGAGATCTATCGCTGAGCTCTGGCCATCGAGGCGGATTCCCGACCGAGAGTTGATTGATCTATCACGCTATGGGGTTCGTTCAGCAGCCTGCGTGGGCGATTCGCGGCGACGCGCTGGTTCGCTGTCGGATCTGGGGCGACCATCTCAAAGCCGCGGGGCAGGCCGGGCACCACGTGCAGTCCAGTCGGAACTCCAGCCGCCATCAGCCGGCGGGCGTGCTCGATGTTCTCGTTCCGCGGGATGTCGAGGTCGCCGACATCGATGTAGGCGCCCGGCAGGCCGAAGCGACGAAATAGACGTTCGGAGAAGGGAAATGGCTCTGCCGGAAATCGCGGTCACACGATGAGTGCCGCAGGGCTCACAGGGCCAAACTCAACGCGCCAACCAGGATCATCGCAGCGCCCGCGAACTTACCACTCACGTCACCGATTGCGATCGTCTTCTCCAGCAGCACGAAGACGGCGATCGCCGCGATCCACAGGAGGTTCATCACGCCGCCGACGAACAGCAATCCCATCAGGATCCAGCAGCAGCCCACGCAGTTGGCGCCGCGCCTGAGGCCCATGCGGATTGCGCCGAGGTTGCCGGTGCGCCAGTTGCCGGACATGAAGTGCGCTGGGTTCCGGCAGTTCCTCAGACAGACATTCTTGAGCGGGGTGAACTGGTAGATGCCGGCCGCGATCAGCAGCGCCGCTCCGAACAGCGAGCTCCTGGACACCATCATCGGAGAGAGCAACGCGGCCTGATCGAGAGCGTGCTGAGCGACGGTGGCCACGACACTGAAGACCGTCCACATCGCGATGTAGCCGGTGACGAAAACGAACGTCGGGGCCAGCGGGTTGTGCTGGGCGGCGGCCTTGCGAGCGACCGCGGCGTACATCAGGGTCATCGGCGCCGCGGTGGGAACCATCATGGCGACCATCATCACGGTCCACATCGCCAGTCTCAGGCCGAATTCGGTTGCCGTCCACGGTTGCACCCCGCTCATCGCGTCCATCATCGGCGCCATCGACTGGCCACTCATGTCCGCTGACCCGGTCGCCATTCGGCGCGCTGTCATCACGACGTAGACCCAGGCCGCGAGGGTGATGCCGCCCAGGCCGGCCAAGACGGCCAGGCGGTCTCGGTGGCGCCAGACCCAAGATGTGGTCAGCGGATCAGTCCGTCCTGGTTCATGTGCAGCACGTTGAACTGGCCGTAGCTGTCCTTCAGGTCGAGCTTGATTCCCGTCCGGGCTGTGGTGTTGCCGTTGCCCATCTCGGCATAGAGATAGCGCGGCCCGTCCGGGGTACTGAGCCGTATCCTGCTCGACTCTCCTCGGCTCAACGTCCTGGGGAGCGGCGTCCCCCGTGACTCGACCAGCCCGTCAATCGTGAGGCTGGCCATTCTCTGATCGACGTCGATCGACAGTTCGATGGGTGCGTACAGCGTGTCCAGCACGGTCGACATCATGCTGTTGTACACGAAGAAATGCGTGGCTCCGGGTGCAGTCGATTCGCCGTGAAGGATCTTGCGCAGTGCTTCTCGCTGAGTCGGATCCGCCCGTTCGCCGATGATGACCTGCTGGGTGCCGTTGCCCTCGGCGACCTCACCCGGCCAGGACATGAGCATCGCCCAGTCCAGGCCGTCGAGGTTCGTCTGGTTGAAGTTTCCCGCCTCGATGTGGCCGCACATGAACGCCTCGCAGCGCCCGTGGGTTGACTTCGCACCGAACTGGCACGGGCAGCCCCAGGCGCAGAGGCAATTCTCGAACTCCATACCGCGAAGCATCCATCGATCAGCCACCGGATTCTCCCCTTCCTCGCATGCTCAGAATTATCATCAGATTTTGGTGATCTCGATGGGGTTCGTTCCAGAGCGGTTGGCGTATGTCA
>NZ_JAOPWB010000037.1 GCF_025965855.1 Mycobacterium sp.
CACGCCGGCTACATGGCCAACTACTACCGCTGGTTCGGCACGCCCGAGGCCCCCTTCGGCTGGTACTACGACCTGCTGGCCGGGTGGGCCCACGTCAGCACCACCAGCGTCTGGATGCGGCTGCCCACCCTGGCCATGGCGCTGACGTGCTGGTGGGTGATCAGCCGCGAAGTCATCCCCCGCCTGGGCCACGCCGTCAAGCGGAACCGGGCCGCGGCGTGGACCGCGGCGGGCATGTTCCTGGCCGTCTGGTTGCCGCTCGACAACGGCCTGCGCCCCGAGCCGATCATCGCCCTGGGCATCCTGCTGACCTGGTGTTCGGTGGAACGCGCGGTGGCCACCAGCCGGCTGCTGCCGGTGGCGGTCGCCTGCATCATCGGCGCCCTGACCCTCTTTTCCGGGCCGACGGGTATCGCCTCGATCGGCGCGCTGCTGGTCGCGATCGGGCCGCTGCGGACCATCCTGCACCGCAGATCCAAACGGTTCGGCGCGCTACCGTTGGTGGCGCCCTTGGTGGCCGCGGTCACCGTCACCGCCATCCTGATCTTCCGCGATCAGACGCTGGCCGACGAGATCCAGGCCAGCATGCTCAAGCGCGCGGTCGGCCCGAGCCTGAGCTGGTTTGACGAACACATCCGTTACGAGCGGCTGTTCATGGCCAGCCCCGACGGGTCGGTCGCTCGCCGTTTCGCCGTGCTGGCGCTGGTGCTCGCGTTGGCGATAACGGTCGCAATGTCGTTGCGCAAGGGGCGAATTCCGGGCACGGCCGCCGGGCCGAGCCGCCGCATCGTCGGGATCACCATCATCTCGTTCGTCGCAATGATGTTCACCCCCACCAAATGGACCCACCACTTCGGGGTGTTCGCCGGGCTGGCCGGACCGCTGGGCGCACTGGCCGCGGTCGCGGTGACGTCGATTGCGATGCGGTCCCGGCGCAATCGCACCATGTTCGCCGCCGTGGTGCTGTTCTTGATGGCATTGTCGTTCGCCAGCGTCAACGGCTGGTGGTATGTGTCCAATTTCGGTGTGCCGTGGTCGAATTCGTTTCCGGCATGGCATTACGCCTTTGCCACCGCGCTGCTCGGCCTGACCGTGCTGGTGCTGCTGCTGGCGGCGTGGTTCCACTTCGTCGCCCCGGAGAACGGGCCACCCAAAACCCGCTACGGGGCGCGGCTGGCCGGAATTGTCCAGTCCCCGTTGGCAATTGCGGCGTGGGTGTTGGTGGTGTTCGAGGTGGCTTCGCTGACGCTTGCGATGACCGACCAGTACCCGGCGTGGTCGGTGGGCCGCTCCAACCTGCAAGCTGTGGCAGGCAAGTCCTGCGGACTGGCCGAGGACGTGCTGGTGGAGCCGGATCCCAACGCCGGCATGCTGCCCCCGGTGGGCGCGTCGGTGGGCCCTTCGGTAGGAGACGCCCTGGGAGCGGGCCTGTCGGAAGCCTTTACTCCCAACGGCATTCCGGCCGACGTGCGCGCCGATCCGGTGATGGAACGTCCGGGTGACCGCAGTTTCATCAACGAGGACAAGCTGACCACCGGCGCCGAGCCCGGCACCGAGGGCGGCACCAACCCGGCGCCGGGAATCAACGGTTCGGTTGCCCAGCTGCCCTACAACCTCGACCCGGCCCGCACCCCGGTGCTCGGCAGCTGGCGCTCGGGCATCCAGGTCCCCGCCCACCTGCGGTCGGGCTGGTATCGACTGCCCGCCCGCGACAAGGCGCGGCCGCTGCTGGTCGTCAGCGCGGCGGGCCGCTTCGACCCCCGCGAAGTCCAGGTGCAGTGGGCCACCGATGACGAGGCGGCCGGCGGGCACCCCGGCGGGTCGTTCCAGTTGTCGGACGTCGGGGCCTCCCCGGCCTGGCGCAACTTGCGGCTGCCGCTGTCGGCCATCCCGAGCACCGCCACCCAGATCCGCTTGGTCGCCGACGACGAAGACCTGGCGCCGCAGCACTGGATCGCGCTGACACCGCCGCGGATTCCGCAGCTGCGCACGCTGCAAGACGTGGTGGGCTCGGCGGACCCGGTGTTGCTGGACTGGCTCGTCGGCCTGGCGTTCCCGTGTCAACGGCCATTCGGCCATCAAAACGGCGTCGACGAGACACCGAAATGGCGAATCTTGCCGGACCGCTTCGGCGCCGAGTCCAACTCACCGGTGATGGACAACAACGGCGGCGGCCCGTTGGGCATTACCGAGTTGCTGGTGAAGGCGACCACGATGGCGACGTACCTGAAGGACGACTGGTCCCGCGATTGGGGCTCGCTGCAACGGTTGACGCCCTACTACCCCAACGCGCAGCCCGCCCGCCTGCAGCTGGGGACGGCGACGCGCAGCGGTCTGTGGAACCCGGCGCCGCTGCGCAAGGGTTAGCACCGGCCGGCATGGCGGAGGACCTTTAGCGGTATCCGCACCGTCTCACTCGACGTCATCGCGCTTGCCGGGGGCCGATCGGTAAGCCTAGACTAACGGTTCGTGGTCACTTACCGAACGGCTGACGCATGGCTCGCGCTGGCCGACGGGACTCGGCGCTCCATCGTGGAACGTCTTGCGCACGGCCCGGCGCCCGTCGGCGAGCTGGCCCGCGATCTGCCCGTCAGCAGGCCAGCCGTCTCGCAGCACCTCAAAGTCCTCAAGTCCGCGGGCCTGGTTCGCGACCGCGCCGCCGGCACGCGTCGCGTCTATCAGCTTGACCCGGCTGGTCTCGATGCGTTGCGCGCCGAGCTCGACCGGTTCTGGGCCCAAGCGCTGGCCGCCTACGCGACAACCATCGATGAGATGAAGGAGGAACCGGAATGACACGAACACCCAATGTTGCGCACCACGTCGTCGTCAACGCCCCGATCGAGCGCGCGTTCGCCGTCTTCACCGGGCGGTTCGGCGACTTCAAGCCCCGCGAGCACAACCTGCTCCCCGTCCCGATCGCCGAGACGATATTTGAGCCCCGCGTGGGCGGGCACATCTTCGATCGAGGCGTCGACGACACCGTGTGCCGGTGGGCACGCATCTTGGCCTACGAACCGCCCCACCGTCTGACGTTCACGTGGGACATCGGGCCGACCTGGCAGTTGGAAGCCGACCCGTCCAAGACCAGCGAAGTCGAAGTCCGCTTTACCGCGGAGTCCGAGGACCGCACTCGCGTCGACCTCGAACACCGCCACATCGACCGCCACGGTCCGGGCTGGGAGTCGGTAGCCGACGGCGTCGACGGCGACGCGGGCTGGCCGCTATATCTGGACCGCTACGCGCGCCTGCTGAGTGTCGGGGCCCGCAAGTGACCGCGACATTGATGAGCATGGCCCGCGCCGAGCGGGCCGATCTCGCAGGATTCCTGACCACTTTGGCGCCGCCGGACTGGGAGGCGCCCAGCCTTTGTTCCAAGTGGACCGTCAAAGACGTTGTCGCGCATGTGATCAGCTACGAAGAACTTGGCCCCGTGGGGCTGCTGAAGCGGTTCGCGAAGGGCTGGGTCGTGCGGGCCAATCAGGTGGGCGTCGACGAGTTCTCCGCGCTCAGCCCCGAACAGCTCCTCGAATTCCTCCGCAGTCATCTCCAACCACGTGGACTGACAGCAGGTTTCGGCGGAATGATCGCCCTCGTCGACGGCACCATCCACCACCAAGACATCCGCCGCGCGCTTTGCCAACCCCGCACCATCCCCGAAGATCGGCTCGAGCGGGTCCTCGGCTTGGTGCCCGGCAACCCCAGGCTCGGCGCGGGACGCCGGATCAGGGGATTGCGCCTGCGCGCCACCGACGTCGGCTGGGCGCACGGCCGCGGACCCGAAGTCACCGGCCCCGCAGAGGCGCTGCTGATGGCGATGGCCGGGCGACCCGCTGCGCTCGCGGGCCTCGGCGGCCCCGGCCGGGACACACTGGCCAAGCGGCTGGGTCAGTAGCCGACCATCAGCCCGGGCCAATTTCGAAGGTGAACTCGTAGCCGCCGATGCGGATGCGGTCGCCGTCGGCCAGGGTGGCGCTGCCGCGGATGCGCTGGCCTTGCACCTCTACCCCATTCGTGGACCGCAGGTCGGTCATCATGAAACCGGTTCCGGTGTCGGTGATGACGGCGTGGTGGCGGCTGACATCGGTGTCGTCGATAACGACGTCGTTGTCGGTGAAGCGCCCGATCCGGGTACTGGCGCCCGTCAGCCCGTGAACCCGCCCGGTCTGGTCACGCAGCCGGGCAAGGGCGGACTCGGCCGCCTGGATCCCCGCGGTCGTGGACTCCTGTTTGTAGACGCCGCGCTTATGGGTGGTCAGGTCGGCCCGTTTCAAGCCCAACGGTTCCTGGCGCAGGATCCGCTCGTGCAGGGCGCTCACGGTGCGGCCGGGGTCGATGCCGAGCCCCTCGGCCAGGGCCGTCTTCAGCCGCCGGTAGGCGCCGAGCGCATCGGACTGGCGCTCGGTGACGTAGTAGGCGGTGATCAGCTGCGCCCACAGGGGCTCGCGGTAGGGATGTTCGGCGGTGAGCACCTCGAGCTCGCCGATGACCTCACCGGCGCGCCCGCACGCGATCTCGGCCTCGGCGCGGGCGGTGTGGGTGGCCACCTTTTCTTCCATCAGCGCGGTGGCGAAGGCATCGACGAAGGCGAAGCCGCGCAGGTCGTCGAGCACCGGCCCGCGCCATTCGCCCAGCGCTAACGAGAAGTGCCTGCTGGCATCGTCGAAGCGTCCGGCCGCGGCGGCCTGGTTTCCCGCGAGCCTCGCGGCGACGAAGCGCCCCAGGTCGCAGTCGGCGTCTGCGACGCTGAGTTGATATCCCGGCGGTGCGCTCGCCAGCACCTGGTACGGGTCGGCCCCGGCGTCGCGGAGCAGCCGGCGCAGGTTCGACACGTGGGCCTGGATGCTGGTCCGCGCCGCCGGCACGGGATCCTCATCCCATACCGCGTTGATCAACGAATCGACGGACACGGGCCGGTTGCGGTTGATCACGAGCATCGCCAACACCGCTCGTTGCTTCGGCGCGCCCACCGGCACCCGGACCCCGTGGCTGGTCATCAGCAACGGTCCCAAGACACCGAACCCGAGACCACTGTTCGTCATCGCGCTGCCAGCCTCCAGGGTTATCGGAGCCGTTCTCGAGGGCCTCAGGTCCCATTTTGAACGCATGTGCCGCGACGACAGTTTATTTCGTGGGCTGGGCGCGGCAAATCGCCGGCGTTGAGCTGTGAACCGGGTAGCACGAGCAGCCGCGGCCCTGCGTGATCACAGCACAAAGCCGCGTCCCTTACCATCGAGCCTCGTGCCCCACGACCGTAATGAGCGATCGCAGCGCATCCCACGGTTGATCGCCGTCGTCGCGGGTCTTGCGGGTCTGCTGCTCTGCATCACCGTTCCATTGCTTCCGGTGAAGCAGACGACGGCGACGGTCCTGTGGCCCCAGGGCACGGCGGACGGGCACGTCACGCAGATCACCGCCCCACTGGTGTCGGGGGCGCCGCGGGCGCTGGACATCTCCATCCCGTGCTCGGCGATCGCCACGTTGCCCCCCGGCGGCGGATTGGTCGTCTCGACCTTGCCGCCCGGCGGGGTGGACACCGGCAAGAACGGGCTGTTCGTGCGCGCCGACAAGGACGTCGTCGTCGTCGCGTTCCGCGACACCGTGGCCACGGTGGCACAGCGTGCGGCCGTCGCCGCCGGCGCCTGCAGCGTGCTGCACGTCTGGGCCGACGCGGGCGCCGCGGGCGCGGATTTCGCCGGCATCCCCGGCGCCTCGGGGACACTGCCGTCCGAGAAGAAGCCACAGGTCGGCGGGATCTTCACTGATCTTAAAGTGCCTGCGCAGCCGGGGTTGTCGGCCCGCATCGACATCGACACGCGGTTCATCACGGCGCCCAGCGCGATCAAGAAGGTCGTGATGGTCCTGGGCGTGCTGGCCGTCATCGTCGCCATCCTCGCGATGGCCGCGCTGGATCGGCGCAGCCGCGGCGACGACACGCTGATCAACTGGCGGTCGCCGGTCGCCTGGCTGTCCCGATACCGCCCGCGCGTGCATTGGGCTTCTTGGTGGCGCGTGGGCCTGGCGAACTGGGTCGCCGACGCCGGCGTGATCGGAACGCTGCTGGTCTGGCACGTCATCGGCGCGACGTCGTCGGACGACGGCTACAACCTGACCATCGCCCGGGTCGCGCCGAACGCCGGCTACGTCGTCAACTACTACCGCTACTTCGGCGCGACAGAGGCGCCGTTCGACTGGTATCTCGCGGTGCTGGCCAAACTGGCGTCGGTGAGCACGGCCGGCGTGTGGATGAGGCTGCCGGCCACGCTGGCGGGGATCGCGTGCTGGCTGGTCATCAGCCATTGGGTGCTGCGGCGACTGGGACCGGGCAGGGGCGGCCTGGGGGCCAACCGGGTGGCGGTGTTCACCGCGGGGGCGGTGTTCCTGGCCGCCTGGCTGCCGTTCAACAACGGCCTGAGGCCGGAGCCCTTGATCGCGCTGGGCGTGTTGGTGACCTGGATGCTGGTGGAACGCGCCATCGCGCTGCGGCGGATCGCCCCGGCCGCGGTCGCGATCATCGTCGCGATGCTCACCGCGACCCTGGCGCCGCAGGGATTGATCGCCGTCGCCGCGCTGCTGACCGGTGCCCGGGCGATCGCCCAGGCCATCCGGCGCCGCCGGGCGACCGACGGCCTGTTGGCACCGGTGGCCGTGCTGGCGGCGTCGCTGTCGCTGATCACCGTGGTGGTGTTCCGCAACGAAACGCTGGCCACGGTCGCCGAGTCGGCACGCATCAAGTACAAGGTCGGCCCGACGATCGCGTGGTACCAAGATTGGCTGCGGTACTACTTCCTCACGGTGGAGTCCAACGCCGAAGGGTCGATGGCGCGGCGATTCGCGGTGCTGGTGATGCTGCTATGCCTGTTCGGGATGCTGATGGTGCTGCTGCGGCGCGGTGGGGTGCCGGGGCTGGCCAGCGGCCCGGCGTGGCGGCTGATCGGCACCACCGCGGTCGGCTTGCTGCTGCTGACGTTCACACCGACGAAGTGGGCCGTGCAGTTCGGCGCGTTCGCCGGGCTGACCGGCGCCCTGGGCGCCGTCACCGCCTTCACGCTGGCCCGCATCGGCCTGCACAGCCGCCGCAACCTGGCGCTGTACGTGACCGCGCTGCTGTTCGTGCTGGCGGTGGCCACCTCCGGCATCAACGGCTGGTTCGAGGTCAACAACTACGGCGTCCCGTGGTTCGACATCCAGCCGGTCATCGCGAGCCATCCGGTGACGTCGATGTTCCTGACGCTCTCGATCCTCACCGGACTGCTGACCGCCTGGTACCACTTCCGGATGGACTACGCGGGCCACACCGAGGTCAAAAACAACCGGCGCAACCGCGTGCTGGCCTCCACCCCGCTGCTAGTGGTCGCGACGATCATGGTCGTCGGCGAGGTCGCCTCGCTGGCCAAGGGGGCGGTGGTCCGCTACCCGCTCTACACCACCGCCAAGGCCAACCTGGCCGCCATCACATCGGGGCTCTCGCCGACCAGCTGTGCGATGGGCGATGACGTGCTGGCCGAGCCGGACCCCAATGCCGGCCTGCTGCAACCTGTTCCGGGACAGTCGTTCGGGCCCGACGGCCCGCTCGGCGGGGTCAAACCCGTCGGCTTCACACCCGACGGGGTTGGCAATGACCTGAGGTCCTACCCGGTGGTGACCAAACCGGGGGTGGTCAATTCCGACGCGTCACCTAACAAGCCCAACGCCGCAATGAGTGACTCCGCTGGCACGGGCGGCGGGAAAGGCCCGGCCGGAGTCAACGGGTCGCACGCGGCGCTGCCGTTCGGCCTGGACCCGGCCCGCACACCGGTGATGGGCAGCTACGGTGAGAACACGCTGGCCGCCACCGCCACGTCGGCGTGGTACCAGCTGCCTCCGCGTAGTCCGGACCGGCCGCTTGTGGTGGTCTCGGCCGCAGGTGCCATCTGGTCGTACAAAGAGGACGGCACCTTCACCTACGGACAGTCGCTGAAATTGCAATGGGGCGTCACCCGCCCCGACGGCACCACCCAGCCGCTCGCCGAGGTGCAGCCGATCGACATCGGGCCGGAGCCGGCGTGGCGCAACCTGCGGTTCCCGTTGACCTGGGCGCCGCCGGAGTCCAATGTGGCGCGCATCGTCTCTTACGACCCGAATCTCAGTGCAGACCAGTGGTTCGCCTTCACGCCGCCGCGCGTCCCGGTGCTGCAGACGTTGCAGCAGTTGATCGGATCGCACACTCCGGTGCTGATGGACATCGCGGCCGCCGCGAACTTCCCGTGTCAGCGGCCGTTCTCCGAACACCTCGGCGTTGCCGAGCTTCCGCAATACCGCCTCCTGCCCGATCACAAACAGACGGCGGCGTCGTCGAACGGGTGGCAGGCTAGCGAGACCGGCGGGCCGTTCCTGTTCACCCAGGCGATGCTGCGCACCTCGACGATGTCCACCTACCTGCGTGGCGACTGGTACCGCGATTGGGGATCCGTTGAGCAGTACTTCCCGCTGGTGCCGACCGATCTGGCTCCGGACGCCGTCGTCGAACAGGGCGTGATCACCGCGCACGGCTGGAGCCGGCAAGGACCGATTCGGGCACTCCCATGAACCGTGTGATGGAACTAGAAGCCAAGGGCGGCACCGCAACCGCGGACCGCAATGTACGGGCAACGCGCTGGGTCGCGACGATCGCCGGGCTGATCGGTTTTCTGTTGTCAGTCGCGACACCGCTGTTGCCCGTCGTGCAGACGACGGCGATGCTCAACTGGCCGCAGAACGGCCAATTGAATAGCGTTACGGCACCGCTTATTTCCCTGTCTCCGGTGGACTTGACGGCCACCGTGCCGTGCGGTGTGGTGCGCGACCTGCCGCCCGACGGCGGAGTCGTGCTGAGCACCGCGCCCAAGAAGGGCAAGGACGCCGCGCTCAATGCGTTGTTCGTTGTCGTCAACGGCCAGCGCGTCGACGTCACCGACCGCAACGTGGTCATCGCCAGCGTGTCCCGCGATCAGGCGGCATCGCCGCAGTGTCAGCGCATCGAGATCACGTCCACTCGCGCCGGCACCTTCGCCACCTTTGTCGGGTTGACCGATCCGTCGGGCAAGCCGGTGGGTGGTGGTTTCTCCGACGCCAACCTGCGTCCGCAGATCGTCGGAGTATTCACCGATCTGAGCGGGCCCGCGCCGCCCGGGTTAAAGCTCTCGGCGACCATCGACACCCGGTTTTCGACGACCCCGACAACGCTGAAGTTGCTTGCGATGGTGTTGGCGATCGTGTCCACCATCGTCGCGCTGGTCGCGCTGTGGCGCCTGGACCAACTGGACGGCCGCCGGATGCACCGGTTGATCCCGACCCGCTGGCGCAAGTTCACTCTGGTCGATGCCACGGTGATATTCGGGTTCCTGCTGTGGCACCTCATCGGCGCGAATTCCTCCGACGACGGCTACATCCTGGGCATGGCCCGGGTGGCCGACCACGCCGGCTACATGTCCAATTACTTCCGTTGGTTCGGCAGCCCGGAGGACCCGTTCGGCTGGTACTACAACCTGCTGGCGTTGATGACTCACGTCAGCGACGACAGCTTGTGGATGCGGTTGCCGGACCTCATCGCCGGGCTGCTGTGTTGGCTGCTGCTGTCGCGTGAGGTGCTGCCGCGATTGGGGCCGGCGGTGACGTCCAGCAAGGCCGCGAACTGGGCGGCGGGCCTCGTGCTGTTGACGGCGTGGATGCCGTTCAACAACGGCCTGCGCCCCGAGCCGATCATCGCGCTCGGTTCGCTGCTGACCTGGGTGCTGATCGAGCGCTCGATGTGCGCCTCTCGGTTGACGCCGGCGGCGCTGGCGGTGGTGACCGCCGCCTTCACCCTGGGGGTGCAGCCGACCGGCTTGATCGCGGTTGCCGCGTTGGTTGCCGGCGGCCGTCCGATCCTGCGAATTCTGGTCCGCCGCCACCGCGTGGTCGGTACCTGGCCGCTGGTGGCCCCGATGCTGGCAGCCGGATCGGTCATCCTCACCGTGGTGTTCGCTGATCAGACCCTGTCAACGGTCTTGGAAGCCACCAGGATTCGCACCGCGATCGGGCCCAGCCAGGCCTGGTACACCGAGAACCTGCGCTACTACTACCTCATTCTGCCCACCGTCGACGGCTCCCTGTCGCGGCGCTTCGGCTTCCTCGTCGCCGCGCTGTGCCTGTTCACGGCGGTGTTCATCATGTTGCGGCGCAAGCGGGTTCCCGGTGTGGCCCGCGGCCCGGCGTGGCGGCTGATGGGTGTCATCTTCGCCACCATGTTCTTCCTGATGTTCACCCCCACCAAGTGGGTGCACCACTTCGGGCTGTTCGCCGCGGTGGGCGCCGCGATGGCTGCGCTGACCACGGTGCTGGTGTCACCATCCGTGTTGCGCTGGTCGCGTAACCGGATGACCTTCTTGGCCGCGCTGATGTTCTTGATGGCGTTGTGCTTCGCCACTACCAACGGTTGGTGGTATGTCTCCAGCTATGGCGTGCCGTTCAACAGCATCATGCCGAAGATCGCCGGAATACCAATCAGCACAGTCTTTTTCATCCTGTTCGCGATCGCCGCGCTGTACGCGACCTGGTTGCACTTCACGTCCCGTAGCCACGGCGAGGGCCGGCTGGCCCGGGCGGTGACGGCCGCGCCGGTGCCGCTCGCGGCCGGCTTCATGGCGCTGGTGTTCGTCGCGTCGATGGTGGCCGGAATCGTGCGGCAGTACCCCACCTACTCCAACGGCTGGGCCAACCTGCGGGAGTTCACCGGGGGCTGCGCACTGGCCGACGACGTGCTCGTCGAGCCGGACAGCAATGCGGGCTTCATGGCGCCGCTGCCGGGCAACTCAGGTCCTTGGGGCCCCTTGGGCCCCTTGGGTGGGGTCGCCCCGGTGGGGTTCACGCCCAACGGCGTGCCGGAACGTACCCTGGCTGAGGCGATCCGGGAGACGTCGGTTCCACAGCCAGGCACCGACTACGACTGGGATGCGCCGACCAAGCTGACGGCACCGGGCATCAATGGGTCCGTGGTACCGCTGCCCTACGGCCTCAACCCCGACCAGGTTCCGCTGGCCGGTAGCTACACCACTGGCCCGCAACAGCAGAGCAGGCTGGCATCCGCGTGGTATCAGCTGCCCAAGCCGGATGACGGGCACCCGCTGGTGGTGGTGACCGCCGCGGGCACGATCGCGGGCAACAGCGTGCTGCACGGCCACACCAACGGACAGACCGTGGCACTGGAGTACGGCAGGCCGGGTCCCGGCGGCGATGTCGTGCCGGCCGGCAGGCTGGTGCCCTACGACCTTTACGGCGAACAGCCAAAGGTGTGGCGCAACCTGCGCTTCGCCCGTTCCCAGATGCCCGTCGACACGGTTGCGGTCCGGGTGGTGGCCGAGGACCTGTCCCTGACGCCGGAAGACTGGATCGCGGTGACCCCGCCGCGGGTACCGGAGCTGCGCTCCCTGCAGGAGTACGTCGGCTCGTCGCAGCCTGTGCTGCTGGACTGGGCGGTTGGGCTGGCCTTTCCCTGCCAGCAGCCGATGCTGCACGTCAACGGCGTCACCGAGATCCCGAGATTCCGCATCACGCCGGACTACAACGCCAAGAAGCAAGACACCGACACGTGGGAAGACGGCACCAACGGCGGCCTGCTGGGCATCACCGACCTGCTGCTGCGGGCCCACGTGATGTCCACCTACCTGTCCCGCGACTGGGGCCGTGACTGGGGGTCGCTGCGCAAGTTCGACACCCTCGCCGAGGCGCATCCGGCGGAACTGGAGCTGGGCACCGCGACGCGCAGCGGGTTGTGGTCACCGGGACCGATCCGAATCAAGCCGTAATTAAACGCGGATACAGTTATTGCGCCGGATTTTAATGGTCTGCGCCATTAATTTGTCATCGGTCGAATAAGGGCTGAATTTACGTTCGAGTAAGTGGCGAGCAAATGTTTAGTTTCGCGAAAAACGGGTGAATACCTATTTCCCCTGTGAGCCAACTAACACAAACGTAAAAAGGTGACCCGATGCACATGCTGACGCGCTTAGGGACTTGCACCGCGGCAATCACCGCGGTGATCTCCCCGGCGGCCTCGTTCGAAATCGTCAACGCCGGCGCCGAGGGCGGCACCACGGTCGCTTTGCAAAGCGCCCTCCGGCGTTGCGATTTCAGCCGGGTGACCACGGCGGCGATGGTGCCCCGGTCGCTCATGGGCGGCGGCTCGGCCCTCGTAAGCACCACGGGGTCACGAGCGGTCGCACAGGTGCACGTCTCGATTCCCAACGAGCCGGGCACCCATTACGACGTCGGCCTGATCCAGGAGCCTCGTCCGTCGTCGGCCACTTGCGGTCCCGGTGACCCGGGCACCGCCTTCACCGGAATGGACACCGACGCGGCCGGCAACGCAGCGGTGACCGTTCAGGACAGCATTCGGCAGGGCACGACGGGCGTCTGGGTGATTGTCGACCGCGGCAACCCAAACTCCCAAAACCCGGCCGAGTTCTATACGTCAGAATTCCTGGCGCCGGTATAGGCCATTTGGGGTCGGGGTTATTTCCCGACCCGGTGCCGGGCCCGTTCCTCGGCCCGTTGTTGTTCGGCCGCGCTGACGACCAGCGCGTCGGAGCCCGGGAACACCGTCGCCACATGGCCGCTGGCCATCCAGCGCACGACGTACGGCGGTGCGCCGTCGGCCCCGCGCACCTCCGTGATCTCGCCGCGCTGATCCGCCAACTCCGTCGTCGTGCCCTTGATCACGAGCCAATCACCTATATCGGCTTTCATCATCGACCCCCTTGATCGTTGACCGCCTAGCCGATCATGCGCCCTGGCAGGCCGGGAAGGAAGGGCCACCGGATGACGAACGCCCCGAGCGGACGGGACTTCGGTCACTATCTCGGCGCTCGGCCGAATGGTTCTATATAGGAAGCCGGAACGGAGGCACGGTCATGGATGCTTCGGCACAGTCTCAGGCTCGGACGCGCCCAGAAGCGGCAGAAAGAACCCTGGATCTTCGGCGCGCCGCGTGACCACGCCCAGGCCCAGGCCCGGGCCCGGGCCTGACGAAACCACCGGCCACCTCGCCTCGCCATTGCGCGGCGACGACTTCGACGCGGTCGCCGAGGCGGTAGTGGAGGAGATGCAAGCGTTGCAGAGCGGCGCGGGCATGCTCATCGTGAAGCGGGGCCCCAACGCCGGGTCGCGGTTCCCATTGGATCAATCCGTTATGTCCGCCGGGCGGCATCCGGCCAGCGACATCTTCCTCGATGACATCACCGTCAGCCGCAGGCACGCCGAATTCCGAAGGGAGAGTGGCAAATTCCACGTCGTCGACCTGGGCAGCCTGAACAAGACCTACCTCAACCGTAATCCCGTCGAAGCGGCGGTGCTGACCAATGGCGACGAGATCCGGATCGGCAATTTCCGCCTGATTTTCGTGGCGGGACCGGCGCGGGGGTAATACCGTCACGGGATGAGCGAATACGACCCTCAATACGGGTCAGAGGGCGTGGACCGGCTGCCCTTTTCCACTGAAGAGAAGTCGCAGCGCTACCGGACCGAGAACTATCGCGGCGCCGTGGGTCTCAATTGGTACCGCACCGATCCCACCCTGCAGTTCACGATGGCGTACTACCTGCGGCCCGACGAATTGGCCGTGGTGGAGCCCCATTTGACGGGCATGGGTGAGCTGATGGGCGGCCCGGTGGCGCGGTGGGCCGAGGAGACCGACCGCAACCCGCCGCGGCTGGAGCGCTACGACCGGTGGGGACACGACGTGAGCCAGGTCGTCATGCCGGCATCGTTCAGGCAGTCCAAACGCGCGGTGCTCGACGCCCAGCAGGCCCTGCGCGGCGAGGCGCGGGCCGCCAAGGTCAGCTCGGGCCTGCCCCTGTTCGCGTCCAACTACCTGCTCAATCAGGCCGATATCGGGATGGGCTGCGCCCTGGGCACCGGCGGCGGCATGGTCCAGTCGCTGGTGGCCGCCTACGCGCCGGCCGACGTGCGGGAGCACGTGCTGGCCAAGTTCGCCTCCGGCGAGTGGGCCGGGGAGACGGCGCAGTTGCTGACGGAACGCACCGGCGGCTCCGACCTGGGCGCGCTGGAGACGACGGCGCGACGCGCAAGCGGCGAAGACGGAGAAGTCTGGTTGCTGAACGGCTTCAAGTGGTTTGCGTCGAATTGCGCGGGTGAGGCGTTCGTCGTGCTGGCCAAACCCGAGGGCGCCCGCGACTCGAGCCGCGGCGTCGCAAACTTCCTCGTGTTGCGCACCCGCCGCGACGGCACCCGTAACGGGGTTCGGGTGCGGCGGCTCAAGGACAAACTCGGCACCCGCTCGGTCGCCTCGGGCGAGGTCGAGTTCGTCGATGCGGAGGCGTTCCTGCTGTCCGGCGAACCGAGCGACCCGACGGGCCCGTCCGACAGCAGGGGACTCGGCCGCATGATGGAACTGACCAACGCCGCTCGACTCGGCATCGCCCTCTTCGGGCTCGCCAACGCCCGTCGCGCCCTCGTCGAATCGCTGTGCTACGCCCGGCAGCGGCACGCGTTCGGTGGGCCGCTCATCGACAAGCCCCTGATGCGGCGCAAGCTTGCCGAGATGATCATCGACGTCGAGGCGGCGCTCGCGCTCGTCTTCGACGGCACCGGCGCCGCCAACCATCGGCAGCCCCGCGCGATGCGCCAGCGCATCGCGGTGCCCGTCACCAAGCTCAGGGTGTGCCGGCTGGGGATCACCGCGGCGTCCGACGCGATCGAAATCCACGGCGGCAACGGCTATATCGAGACGTGGCCGGTGGCCCGGCTGCTGCGCGACGCGCAGGTGAACACGATCTGGGAGGGCCCCGACAACATCCTGTGTCTCGATGTGCGGCGCGGCATCGAGCAGTCCCGCGCGCACGAGACGCTGTTGGCGCGGCTGCGCGACGCGGTATCGGTGTCGGACGACACCGGGGATGGCGGGGCGACAACTCGCTTGGTGGCCGGGCGCATCGAGGACCTCGACGCGGCGATCACGGCGTGGAGCAAGCTCGACAGGGAGGTCGCCGAGGCGCGGCTGTTCCCGCTGGCCCAGTTCATGGGCGACGTCTACGCGGGTGCGTTGCTCACCGAGCAGGCCGCCTGGGAGCGCGACACCCGTGGCGGTGACCGCAAGGCGCTCGTCGCGCGGCTGTACGCGCGGCGCTACCTCGCCAATCGGGGTCCGCTGCGGGGTATCGACGCCGAATCCGACGAGGCGCTGGAGCGTTTCGACGAACTCGTAGAAGGCGCGCTGAGGGTCTAGTCACTCGCGAGCAGACGCAAAATCGCCCGATTTCGAGACGAAAAGGGGGATTTTGCGTTCCCCCGCGAGCGGGAGGTGCCCCAGCTCGCCGTAAAAACTAGACCGGGATCAGGCCGTGCTTGCGCGCTACGCGGAACCACAGCTGCTTGTCCCGCAGCAGGTGCATCGACTTGCGCAGCAGCAGCCGGGTCTGGTGCGGGTCGATGACCGCATCAATGAAACCCCGCTCGGCGGCCGTCCACGGGATCGCCATGTTGAGGTTGTAGCCCTCGATGAAGTCCTTCTTGATCTGCTGCGCCTCGGGCGTGGTCGGGTCGGGGAACCGCTTCATCAGCAGCTGCGCGGCGCCCTCGGCGCCGATCACCGCGATGCGCGCGGTGGGCCAGGCGAAGTTGAAGTCCGCGGTCAGCTGCCGAGATCCCATCACGGCGTAGGCGCCGCCATAGGACTTGCGGATCGTGATCGTCACCTTCGGCACATCGGCCTCGACCACCGAGTACAGGAACCGGCCGCCGCGCTTGATGATGCCGTTCTTCTCCTGCTCGGCCCCCGGCAAGAACCCGGGGGTATCCACCACGAACACCAGCGGAATTTCGAACGCATCGCAGAACCGGATGAAGCGCGCGGCCTTGTCGGAGGCTTCGTTGTCGATCGACCCGGCCAAGTACATGGGCTGGTTGGCGACCACGCCGACCGGACGCCCATCGACCCGGGCGTACCCGGTGATGATGGCCGGGCCGTGCTGCGCGGCGACGTCGAGGAAGTCGCCGTCGTCGAAGATCCGCAGCAGGATCTCGTGCATGTCGTAGACCGCATTGTCGGAGTCCGGCACGATCGCGTCGAGCTCCAGATCGGTCGGCGTGATCTCCGGCTCCAGCCCGGGATTGACGACCGGCGGCTTGTCGAAGCAGTTCGACGGCAGGAACGACAGGAAGTCGCGCACGTACTGGAACCCCTCGGCCTCGGAGTCGACAACCTGATGGATGTTGCCGTAGCGGGCCTGCGCGTCGGAGCCACCGAGCTCATCGAGGCTGACGTCCTCTCCGGTGACCTCCCGGATCACGTCCGGCCCGGTGACGAAGAAGTAGCCCTGGTCGCGCACCGAGACGAGCAGGTCGTCCTGGATCGGCGAATACACCGCTCCCCCGGCGCATTTGCCGAAGATGAGGGAGAGCTGCGGCACCACCCCCGACAGCGCCTCGTGACGGCGGCCCAGCTCGGCGTACCAAGCCAGCGAGGTGACCGCGTCCTGGATCCGGGCGCCGCCGGAGTCCTGGATGCCAATGATCGGGCACCCGACCATCGCGCACCACTCCATCAGCCGGGCCACCTTGCGGCCGAACATCTCGCCGACCGTGCCCTGAAACACCGTCTGGTCGTGGGAGAACACCCCGACCGGCCGGCCGTCGATCATGCCGTGGCCGGTGACGCAGCCGTCACCGTAGAGCGCGTTCGGGTCATTAGGGGTTTTGGCCAGCGCCCCGACTTCGAAGAACGTGCCGGGATCGAGCAGCGCGTGGACGCGGGCGCGCGCGCTCGGCAGACCCTTCTTGTCGCGCTTGGCGACGGCCTTCTCGCCGCCGGGTTCCTTGGCCAGCTCCAGGCGAGCATGCAGCTCGGCCAGCTTCTCCGCTGTGGTGTGCTGAACGGGCGCTGGCCCTGGAGCTGGCACGGTCTCCGTCACTACTTGACTACCTCACTCGTCCGGCTGGTTTTTGCCGCGATCCCGTTCAGAGCCTGGGTCATGTGCGCGCCCACCTTGGCGATGATCGGCTCGTCGATGGCCTGGATGTGCTCGCCACCGATCGGCACGACCTCGAGGTCGGACACGTGCTCGCCCCAGCCGCCGTCCGGCTTGCGGGTGGCGTAGCGCGGCTCGAACATGATCGCGTCGTCATGGTAGCGATCGGCCATGTAGAGCGTCACGTGCCCGTCGTAGGGCTGGATCTCGGCGGTGTCGATGGCCCGTTGGTCCAGGTACGACGTGCGCTGGTGTTCGATGATCCCGGCCGGGATCTGCACACCGCTCGCCTTGACCGCGTCGAGCACCAGCTGAACTTGGCCCGCGTCGTCGAGGTCCTCGAGCTGTTCGTAGGGGATCTCGTCGATGGTGACGTTGAAGGTCTTTTCGGCGAACCGGGCGTAGCGGTCCCAACGCTTGCGGATCTCCTCCTTGGTCTGCGGGATCTCCTCGCCCGGACGCACGGCGTCGATGAGGCCGACCCATTCGACGTCCTTACCCATCCGCTTGAGCCCGATCGCGCAGGCGTAGGCCAGCGCGCCGCCCAGGGACCAGCCGGCCAGGATGTAGGGTCCGTCGCCCTGCATCTCTATCAGCTTCGGAACGTATTGCGCAGCACGCTCTTCGAGCGTGCCTTCGACCCGTTCGAGGCCGTACATCGTGGTGTCAGAGGGCAATCGGTTGAGCAGTGGCTCGTAGACCACCGTCGAGCCGCCCGCCGGGTGGAACACGAACACCGGCGGCTTCGTGCTGCCCACGGGCCGCGCCCGCAGCGTGCGGACGAACCCGTCGACCACCCCGGCCTCCAGGTACTCGCGCACCTTCTCGGCCAGCGCCTCGATGTTCTCCGACGTCAGCACGTCCTCGGCGGTGATCGGACCCTCGGCGCGCTCCGAGAGGCGCTGCGCCATCTTGGTTGCTGCGTCGTTGTCGAGCTTCGGCAGCGGATTGAAGATGCCACCCGGCGACTTGCCGGTCACGATTGCCCACGTGGCGAAGGTCACGCGCTCGGCGGCGTCGCGCGGCGGTACATCGGAGTTGAGCGCCTTGGCGATCGCCTCCTGGTTGAGCGCTTCGGCCGCGGCCGCGAGGTTCGGCTGCCCCGCCCCATTAGCGCTGGGCCCCGACGGATTCGTCGGCGGCGGCGGGATCGGGACGTCCGAAGCCGGCGCTTGCGTCTCCGGCTCGGCTTGCGGGTCGGGGGCCGGCGCCACCACCGAGGCGGGCGACGCGCCACTGATCAATTCGGCCTGCGCCCGCGCAATTTCCTCGGCCGTCTGGGTCTTCTGGTGCTCGTGCAGCTCCTGGACCTCGTCGCGGTGCTGCACCGCGTACTCGATCAGCTTCTCGACGGCGTAGAGGTTGGCGTCGCGTACGGCCGTCAACTGGATCGGCGGAAGGTCGAAGTCGTATTCGACGCGGTTCTTGATCCGCACCGCCATCAGAGAGTCGAGCCCCAGCTCGATCAGCGGCACCTCCCACGGCAGGTCCTCGGGCTCGTAGCCCATCGCGGCCCCGACGATCGCGCCGAGCCGCTCGGCGATGGTCTCGCTCGAGTCCGGCGACCACTTGGTGAACCCGCTCGGCATGTAGCGGTTGGTCAGGCTGTCCCCCAGCGTTCCCGGCGCGTCCTCGGCGGGAGCCTCCGGCACGGCCGCCACCGCTCCCTCCCCGTTGGCCGGGGACGCGATCGCCATGCCGGCGCCGACATGGGCGATAGAGGCCGGCAGCACGGACTCGGAGCCACCCCGGGTCACCAGCGCGTCGTACACCAGCGTGAAGGATTCGTCGACGCGCGCGTGCACCTGGACCGACGCACCGCCGGGATGCCGGGTCAGCGTGGTCACCAGCTTGGCGCCCTCCGCCGGCTTCGCGCGCTCCTCGGCCGCCGTCAGCTGCGCGTCCGGAAGCACCTCGGCCGCAGCGGTTTTCACCAGCGCCGACAGGTCCGTCAGGCCCCGGGGCGCGTACTCCCAGACGTGGCGGCCGTCCGGCAGCGCGACATGGTTGCCCGGCATGATCACCGCGCCGCTGCCGGTGCCGACGTGCACGTCCAGCCAGTGCTCCTTGCGCTTGAACCGGGTCGGCGGGATGTTCGCAAAATCTTCGGGGGCTACGACCCCAGCGGCGTGGGTGAACAACGTCCGGGCGTCCAGGTCGTGACCGTAGACATACAGCTGCGCCATGGTCGAGACCATCGACTCGACCTCGTCCTGCTTGCGCGCCAGCGTCGGGATCAACTGGGCATCATGCAGGCCGGCATCCGCGGTCGTCAGACCCACCTGCATCAGCGCCACCGGGTTGGGCGCCAGCTCCAGGAACGTGGTGTGCCCGCTGTCGACGGCATTGCGGATCCCGTGGGTGAAGTACACGGAGTGCCGCAGGCCCTTCTTCCAATAGTCGACGTCGTGGATCGGGTCGCTACCGGGCTTGACGTAGCTGCCCTCGTGCACCGTCGAGTAGATGCCGCACGTCGGGCTCATCGGCTTGATGCCCTGCAGCTCCGCGGCCAGCTCCCCGAGCAGCGGGTCCATCTGCGAGGTGTGGCTGGCGCCCTTGGTCTGGAACTTTCGGGCGAACTTGCCCTCGGATTCCGCGCGGGCGATGATCGCGTCCACCTGCTCCGGCGGGCCGCCGATGACGGTCTGGGTGGGCGCGGCGTAGACACACACCTCCAGATCGGGGAAGTCGGAGAACACGGTCTTGATCTCGTCGGCCGAGTACTCCACCAGCGCCATCAGCCGGATGTACTCGCCGAACAACATCGCCTCGCCCTCGCCCATCAGGTGCGAGCGGGAGCAGATGGCCCGGGTGGCGTCGCGCAGCGACAGCCCCCCGGCGAAGTAGGCCGACGCGGCCTCGCCCAGCGACTGGCCGACCACCACGCCGGGCTTGGCGCCGTGATGCTTGAGCAGCTCACCCAGCGCGATCTGGATCGCGAAGATGGTGACCTGGGTGGTCTCGATGCCGTAATCCTGCGAGTCGTCCAGGATCAGCTCGAGCACCGAGTAGCCCAACTCGTCCTGGACCAGCGCGTCGACCTTCTCGATCCACTCGGCGAACACCGCGTCGCGCAGGTACAGGCTCTTGCCCATCTTGCGGTGCTGCGCGCCGAACCCGGCCAGCACCCACACCGGGCCGTTGCTCACCGGCCCGTCGACGCTGAACACGTTGGGCCGCTGCTTGCCCTCGGCGATGGCGCGCAGGCCCTTGATGGCCTCGTCGTGGTCGTGCGCCAGCACCACCGCGCGCGAGCGGCCGTGGTTGCGGCGCGAGAGCGACCGGCCGATCGATTCCAGCGACGACGCCTGGCCCTCGGGGCTTTCCATCCAGTCCGCGAGTTCGGCGGCCGCGACCTTTTTGCGGGAGGTCAAGAACGCCGACACCACGAGCGGGATAAGCGGTGGCGAAACTTCTTGTGCCGCAAGCTCTTCCAGCGCCGCCTCTTTGAGGCGCAGCGCCTCTTCGGTGACGCCCGGCAGTTCGGGCTCTTCCACCTCGGGCGCGGCAGCGTCGGTGATGATGTTGCCGAAGTCGTCGAACCGCAGCGAATGCGCGTCGAACGTGGGCGCCTCGGCCGCTTCGGCGGCCGCCTTGACCTCCGGAGCCGATTCCGGCTCACGCGCCTCTTTTGCTTCTTTTTCAACCACGTCACGCGGTAAGACCTCGCGCACCACCACGTGCGCGTTAGCCCCGCCGAAGCCGAAGCTCGACACCCCGGCCAGCGCGTAGCCGCCGTAGCGGGGCCAGTCGGTGGCCTGGTCGATCACCTTCAGATGCATCGCGTCGAAGTCGATGTACGGGCTCGGGCCGGCGAAGTTGATGGACGGCGGCAGCTTGTCGTGCTGCAGCGACAGCACCACCTTGGCCATGCTGGCCACACCGGCGGCCGACTCCAGGTGCCCCACATTGGTTTTCACCGCGCCCAGCAGCGCCGGACGGTCGGCCGGACGCCCCCTGCCGACGACGCGGCCCAGCGCCTCGGCCTCGATCGGGTCACCCAGGACGGTGCCGGTGCCGTGCGCCTCGACGTAGTCGACGGTGCGCGGATCGATGCCGGCGTCCTTGTAGGCCCGGCGCAGCACGTCGGCCTGCGCGTCCTGGTTCGGCGCGATCAGGCCGTTGGACCGGCCGTCGTGGTTGACCGCGGTGCCCGCGATCACGGCCAGGATCTGGTCGCCGTCGCGGCGGGCGTCGTCGACCCGCTTGAGCACCAGCATGCCGGCGCCCTCCGACCGCGTGTAGCCGTCGGCGTCCGACGAGAACGACTTGATCCGGCCGTCGGGGGCCAGCACCGCGCCGATCTCGTCGAAACCCAGCGTCACCGCCGGCGTGATCAGCGCATTGACACCCCCGGCCACCGCCACATCACATTCGCCGTAGCGCAGCGCCTGCACGGCCTGATGGATCGCCACCAGCGAGCTCGAGCACGCGGTGTCGACCGCGACCGAGGGCCCGCGGAAGTCGTAGAAGTAGGACACCCGGTTGGCGACGATCGAGGTCGCGTTGCCGGTGATCGCATATGGGTGCGCGACGGTCGGGTCGGAGATGGCCAGGAAGCCGTAGTCGACGTTGGAGACGCCGACGTACACGCCGACCGCCTCGCCGCGCAGGCTCGACGCCGGGATGCGGGCGTACTCGAGCGCCTCCCAGGTCAGCTCCAGCGCCATCCGCTGCTGCGGGTCGATGTTGTCGGCCTCGGTCTTGGCGATCGCGAAGAACTCGGAGTCGAACCCCTTGATGTCCTTCAGGTAGCCGCCACGGGTGCGGGCCTTCGCGACCCGCTCGGCCAGCCGCGGCTCTTCGAGGAATTCCTCCCAGCGGCCCTCGGGCAGGTCGGTGATGGCGTCGCGGCCCTCCAGCAGCGCCTGCCACATTTCGTCGGGGCTGTTCATGTCCCCGGGCAGCCGGGTGGACAGGCCCACGACCGCGATGTCCACCCGCTCGGCGGGTCCCTTGCGCGACCAGTCGGCAACGTCGTCGCCCGATAGGTCCGGTTCGGGCTCGCCCTCGACGATCCGGGTCGCCAGCGATTCGATGGTCGGATGCTGGAACGCGACCGCGACCGACAGCGTGACGCCGGTCAGGTCCTCGATGTCGGCCGCCATCGCCACGGCGTCCCGCGACGACAGTCCCAGCTCGACCATCGGCACCGATTCATCGATCGAATCGGGCGCCTGCCCGGTGGCACTGCCCACGTAGTTGCGCAACCACCGGCGCATCGCCGGGACGGTCAAGTCGGTCTTCTCGGCGGGCATATTCTCCGGGGACTCGTCTATATCAGTCATTAGCTACCTTGGTCAGGATTCGGTGGCGAAGGCCGTCGGCGACCCGACACCACTGCGCAGGCTGCCGTCGAGGTAGGCGGCCCGGCAGGCACGCCGCCCTATCTTGCCGCTGGACGTGCGCGGGATGCTTCCGGCCGACACCAACAGCACGTCGCGCACGGTCACCCCGTGCCCGACGGCGATGGCCGCCCGGACGTCGTCGGCGATGGGCTGGTAGTCCAGCTTGTGCGTGCCGGCGGCGCGCTCACCGACGATGACCAACTGCTCCGAGGTGTCCTCGGAGTCGAACTTCAGGCCCACGTGCGGGTTGTCGAACACCGCTTGAGGCAGCTGGTTGGCCGGCACGGAGAAGGCGGCCACATAGCCGGCCCGCAGCGCCTTGGTGGATTCCTGCGCCGTGTATTCGAGGTCCTGCGGATAGTGGTTGCGACCGTCGACGATGACCAGGTCTTTGATCCGGCCCGCTATATAGAGGTGGCCGTCGTGGTAGGTGCCGTAGTCGCCGGTGCGCACCCACAGTCCGTCGTCGGCGGCGCCCTCGGCATGCGAGTGCTGGATACGCGACTTGAGAATGTTCCGGAAAACCTGCGCGGACTCTTCTTCCTTGCCCCAGTAGCCACCGCCCAGGTTATTGCCGTGCAACCAGATCTCGCCGATCTGCCCGTCCGGCAGCTCGGTGGCCGAGTCGGCATCCACGATGGCTGCCCACTCGTCGACGCCGATCTTCCCGGCGGAGACCTGCGCGACGGCGTTGGGCGCGTCGGTGGCCACCTCGACGAAGCTGCCCTGGTTCAGCGCATCCCGGTCCACATGGATGATCCGCGGCTTCTCGTCCTTCGCGGTGGTCGAGACGAACAGCGTCGCCTCGGCCAGACCGTACGCGGGCTTGATGGCGGTCTCCTTCAGTCCGTACGGCGCGAACGCCTCGTAGAACTTGCGCAGCGACGCCGGCGACACCGGCTCGCTGCCGTTGAGGATCCCCTTGACATTGCTCAGGTCCAGGGGTGGCTCGTCGTCGCGCGGCAGGCCGCGCATCGCGGCGTGCTCGAACGCGAAGTTCGGCGCGGCCGAGAATACGCCGCCGGTTTCGCCTGGCTTGCGCGCGAGTTCGCGGATCCAGCGCCCGGGCCGGCGCACGAACGCGGCAGGCGTCATGAAGGTGAAGCTCTGGCCGAGCACGGGGGCACACAGCGCCGTGATCAGACCCATGTCGTGGAAGAACGGCAACCACATGCAGCCGCGGTCACCTTCGGTGCCCTCCAGGCCAACCAGCACCTGCAGCACATTGGTGGGCAGGTTCAGGTGGGTGATCTGTACGCCGGTCGGGGTACGAGTGGATCCGGAGGTGTACTGCAGGTAAGCAATGGTGTTCTCGTCGGCTTCGGGCGGCTGCCAGGTCGCGGCCACCTCGGTGGGCACGGCGTCGACGGCGATGACGCGGGGCCGTTCCCTGGCCGAACGGGCGCGGATGAATTTGCGGACGCCTTCGGCGGCGTCGGTGGTGGTCAGGATCGTCGACGGGGCGCAGTCGTCCAGCACCGCGTGCAAGCGGCCGACGTGACCCGGTTCGGCCGGGTCGAACAGCGGCACCGCGATCCGGCCGGAGTAGAGCGCGCCGAAGAAGGCAATAAGGTAGTCCAGGTTCTGCGGGCACAGTACGGCGATCCGGTCACCCGGCTCGGTGACCTGCTGCAGACGGGCGCCGACGGCGCGGTTGCGGGCGCTGAAATCCGACCAGGAGATATCGCGCGCGACACCGTCGCGTTCGGTGGAGAAGTCCAGGAATCGATAGGCCAGCTTGTTGCCGCGAACCTTCGCCCACTTCTCGACGTGACGAACCAGGTTCGTGTTGTCCGGGAACCTGATCTTTCCGTCCACGATGAACGGGTTGTGGTACGCCATGCCGCCCTCTCCTGTCACAACCATCTCGGTCGGCTTCGCCGACAACCGTCTCGATGTCGGTCTCGCCGACTTACATCTCTGGCGTCGGCTTCGCCGACGGGTCCTCTATACACGAGCCGGCCCGCGCACGGCGCGCTGGTCCGTGGCGGTGCCCCGCCAGCTTCGACCCCGAAGGCCGCACCGAAGTTCTGATTGCTCTTAATTTTCTCTTAATGTTAAGGGTCGCCCCGCGGCAGAACAAATCACAAGGTACCGCCGATCGCGTCACGGATTCGCCTACGTCGCGGCCATGTCACCCATGTTTGGGGTGCGGCGCGTTTTCGATGAGCCCATGTGCCCAGTTCAGCGTCCAATCGGTCGCCGGCGCCCCGTCCAGATTCCAAAACTGGGTCGTGGCATACAGCGCGTGGACCGGCTGGCCGGCGCCGCCGGCCAGGGTGTTGAGCGTCTCGGGTAGCTTGGCGACGCTGAACGCCTCGTTCGGTGCGGAGCAGATGAGATCACCCGGCGCACAGATCTCGTTCGTCTTGCTGTTCAGCGCGCCGAAGCCGCCCGGCCGCGCGCCGGTCATGGTCAGGCCGAGCCCCGACAGCACCGGCACCTCGTGCAGGGTGATCTCGGCGCCCTCGCCGGGCGGGTTGGGCCCGACGTCGTTGCCCACCCCGTCCTGGCGACGGCCGTCCGCGATCAATGTCACACCGAGCACCAGGTCGTCGTCGACGGGTCCGCGGCCGTTGCCGATATCGCTGGCGATGTCGCCGATGATCACCGCCCCCTGGGAGAAGCCCATCAGCACGTAACTGGTCAACGGGCACTTGTTGTTCAGGTCGGTCATCGCCTGGACGGTCGCGCGGGTGCCTTCCGCTCGGCTTTCGTTGTAGGACATCTGCGTGTCACCGCTCAACGGATTGTGGAACTGCGCGGTGTAAGGGGTGGTGTAAATCTGCACCCGGGATGACGGGAACTGCTGAGAAATCTCCGTGGTTGCCTTGTGCAGCAATGCATTCGGGAACTGCAGCGGGTTGAGCGGATTGTCCTGCGGGGCGGACTCCCAGGTACCCGGAACGTTGATCACTTGCACATCGGGACACGAGGCGTCCTGGGACGCCGGTCGCGGCTTGTGCGGGTGGGTTGACGTGGAGGGCGGCGGCAGGACGCCAGGCGGCACCGCGCTGGGCGGCGATTCGGGGCTGCGCAACAGCATGACCACGGCCACGGTGACCAACAACACGACGCCGGCCACCGCGAGGGCGGCAATCCAGGCGAGGGTCCGATGGCGTTTGCGCCGCGCGCTCGTCGTCATGTTCTCCTGCTAGCAGAGTCGATCGCAGCGCGGACGTCCCGCCTCTGCTGCACTCCCTACACGGTACCGACTTCCGCGCCGCACCCCTGGGGCCCCAAAGCGCTGCCTGACTAGCGGATCGCTCCGGCGATGTCGCCCGACATGGCTCCCAGCTGCCCCGACCACGAGCCCCAGCCGTTGTCACCGCCGCCCGGGAAGTCGAAGTGGCCGTTGTGGCCGCCGACGCTGCGGTACTGCTGGTAGAACATCCGGCTGTTGCCCATTGCCTCACCGGCCTGGCCGATCATGGCGGCGGGATCGCTGGCCGCATCGGTGGTCGGGCTGTAGACCCACACGCGGGTGTTGTTCTGCGCCAGCAGGGACGCGTGCACCCACGGGTCGTGCCACTTCCACCGGCCCAGCTGGGGCGCCCCCCACATCCCGTTGCCGTCCACGCCGCCGAATTGCTGCAGCCCGGCCAGGATCGAGCCGTTCGTGGTGGTGTTCGATGGGTACAGGAAACCGGACAGCGAACCGGCGAAGCCGAAGCGGTCGGGGTGGAAGGTGGCCAGTGCCATCGCAGCATAGCCGCCCTGGGAGGCGCCCACGGCGGCGTGGCCACCGGGTGCCAGCCCCTTGTTGGCGGCCAGCCAGTTGGGCAACTCGCTGGACAGGAAGGTGTCCCACTGCTTGCTGCCGTCGTTCTCCCAGTTGGTGTACATGCTGTAGGCGCCGCCCGCGGGAGCCACCACCGAGATGCCCTTGCCCGCCAGCGTGTTCATCGCGTTGCCGGCGGTGACCCAGTTGCTGACGTCCGGGGCGGCGTCGAAGGCATCCAGCAGATAAACCGCGTGCGGACCGCCGGCCAGGAAGGCCACCGGGATGTCGCGGCCCATCGCCGCCGACGGGACCATCAGGCTTTCATAACCCGCCGCCCTGGCCAGGCCGCTGGATGCCGTCGTCGCTAAAGCCAAAGCCACCCCCAGCCCAACCGACAGTGCGGCGGCGCAGAACACCCGCAGAAGCGCTGACAGACCCCGTACGACACCCATGTCCACCCTCCATCGTCTAGTCGCTGAATGCACATTAACCAGCGCCGCAACGCGCCCGGTCCGCAGGGTAGTGAAATAGACCACACCCGGACGCCGATAAACCAACGGCGGCGACCCGCAATGGATCGCCGCCGTCAGTCGCGTTGCTATCTGTTAGGTGCCCGTGCCCTGGTTGCCAGCGGCAGCGGCCGTGGCCGGACCGGCGCCCGGGGTGGCGCCCAGCGTCGCCTGCAGGTCCGGTTTCATGGCCTGGACCTGTGCGCCCCAGTACGGCCAGTCGTGGGTGCCGTTGGCGTCGAAGTTGAACACCGCGTTGTGGCCACCGGCCTGGTTGTAGGCGTCCTGGAACTTCAGGTTGCTGGTCCGCACGAAGCCCTCGAGGAACTTGGCGGGCAGGTTGTCCCCACCCAGGTCCGACGGCTTGCCATTACCGCAGTACACCCAGATGCGGGTGTTGTTGGCGACCAGCTTGCCGACCTGCAGCGACGGATCGTTGCACTGCCACGCCGGGTCCTCCTTCGGGCCCCACATGTCGGCGGTCTTGTAGCCGCCCGCGTCACCCATGGCCAGGCCGATCAGCGACGGCCCCATGCCCTGCGACGGGTCCAGCAGCGCCGACAGCGAGCCGGCGTAGACGAACTGGTTCGGGTGATAGGCCGCCAGGATCAGCGCCGACGACCCGGCCATCGACAGACCGACCGCCGCGTTGTTCGTCGACCGGACCTGCTTGTTGGCCGACAGATACGCCGGCAGCTCGCTGGTCAGGAAGGTTTCCCACTTGTAGGTGGTGCAG
>NZ_JAOPWB010000046.1 GCF_025965855.1 Mycobacterium sp.
AACTGTCGGCTTCGCTAGACCTGAGGGCCTTTGCAGCGGTCTCGATCTGCCAGAACAGGTGGTCCATCGACTCTTACTAACCACAGGTTGGTGCGCCGCAACGCAGAAGCGGGCATTGTCCGAGAAAGCCGCCGTTCTGTGGAACAGACAGTTGGAGATGATCCGATGAAAGCACACGAGTTTTATCGCGACGTCGCCGAGCGCGCCATGCTGTCGAAGGGGGAGGCAGCCGAACTGACCCTTGCGGTACTCTAGGTCTTGGCGATGCGAGTCAGCGCCGGAGAGGTACGGCACCTGATCCGACAGCTCCCCGAGGAGCTTGCCGACTCAGTGCGATGGAACAGCAAAGGTCCGGAGCGATTCGACCTGGATGACCTGATTCTGCGCGTCAGCAGCCGCACTGGACTGACCAAGACCGAGACTATGACCGGTGTGGAGGCGGTGCTGCTGACCTTGCGGGAGGCGGTTGACCGGAAGGAGTTCAACGACTTCATGTCGCAGCTCCCTGTGGAGTTCACCAGGCTGCTCCCGTCGCCTAATCCGCCACGGGCGGTATAGAGCCTCCAGTTGCCGTGGCGCAACAGCCTGTCAATATAGGTTGCGCAAGAGCCGATGGCAGGCGAGATTACGGCCTCTCTTATCAGGTGCGGATGCCGATGAATGAACCGTCCTGGTCTGGATGGAGACCTCGGTTAAGCCACCTCCGGCGTGGAGGTGACGGTAGCGGTTCTCGTAATCGACGGGTGAGAGATACCCGAGCGATGATTGCAGGCGGGTGGTGTTGTACCAATGCACCCAGCTGGCGGTCTCACGTTCGACCTCGGCGCGGCCGGTCCAGGATTTCTGGCGGTCAATCAGCTCGGTCTGGTCGCGTCCCACGTCGTGGCCGGCGCGACGGGCGGCTTTCCAGAGCTTGCGCTACCCCATAGACCCGGTAATTGTCTTCCCAGAGCGCCACCAGGGCGGGCCCGCGCTCAGCGTCACGGCAGGCCCGCGCCGAGCGTGTAGCGCCTTGGTGTCCGTAGTACGTGCTCGGGACCATCGACACTCCTGCTGATCGCAGGACGGTGCAGATGGGCTCGACCCCGAACTCGTCGCGGTTCGCGTCGAAGAAGTCGAAGAAGTCGAAGAAGTCGACTATTTCTTGTCGACACAACGTCTGTTGTGGATTCTCAAAACTTCCTGTCCAATCGCAGTGCCCTGACTTGCGCCGTCGCAGGTTGTCTCACGCAGTGTCCGACGTCTACGACCAACGCCGCACAGAGATGGCCGAAACCATCAGAGCTGAGATCGGCGCTCCGATCACCTTCGCCCAGCGCGCACAGGTCGGCCTGCCCGCGATGATGATGCGCGCATTTTGCGACCTCGCACAGCGGCAACAGTGGCAGGAGAACCGGCCCGGTTTCTTCGGGACGGATGTCCACGTCCGCAAGGAACCCGTTGGCGTCGTCGCCGCGATCGTGCCGTGGAACATGCCGCAGTTCCTCATCGTCACCAAACTGGTGCCCGCGCTGCTCGCCGGCTGCACAGTAGTGCTCAAGCCCGCCGCCGAATCCCCGCTGGACGCATTGCTTTTGGCCGAAATGATCGACCAGATCGACCTTCCCCGGGGCGTGGTCAGCGTGCAACCGGGCGACGGCAGCGTCGGTGAACTACTGGTAAGCCACCCCGGCGTGGACAAGGTATCTTTCACCGGCTCGACCGCGGCCGGGCGGGCCGTCGCCGCGGCATGCGCGCCCAACCTCACCAAAGTCAGTCTCGAACTCGGCGGCAAATCCGCCGCCATCATCCTCGATGACGCCACACCTGAAGCCGTCGCCGCCGGCGTGCGGTCGGCCAGCTTGTCCAACAGCGGGCAGATCTGCAACGCGTTGACCCGCGTTCTGGTGCCCGAGCGACGCCACGACGAGTACGTCGACGCGCTCGCTTCCGAAATGACCGCACTTCGGGTCGGCGACCCCAGCGATCCCCACACCCAAATCGGCCCGCTGGTCTCCCAGCGCCAACAACAGCGCGTTCGCGATTACAACCAGATCGGGCAGCACGAAGGTGCGCAATTGGTCATTGGCGGCACCGAAATGCCCGGCGGACTCGAACGCGGCTGGTACGTCGAACCGACGCTGTTCGGCGCCGCCGACAACACCATGCGCATTGCGCGAGAAGAGATCTTCGGACCAGTGATCACCGTCATCCCCTACCGCGACGAAGACGACGCCGTGGCCATCGCCAACGACTCCGACTACGGCTTGGCCGGGTCGGTGTGGACCGCTGACACCGACCGGGCCCTGACGATGGCCGCGCGAATCCGCACCGGCACCTTTGGGGTCAACCAGGGCTACACCATGGACCCGTTCGCGCCGTTCGGCGGCGTCAAGGCCAGCGGCTACGGCCGCGAACTGGGACCCGAAGGCCTCGACAGCTACCTCGACTCGAAGTCCATCGTGATCGCGCCCGGGCGCTGAAGCCATGGTGGCCGAGATCCTTGACCGCCTTCGCACGAACATTGAGCAGGACAGTCGACGATGATGATGAGCGGCGGGGCGGCGTGTAGGGTCCCAAATTTAGAGTCATTCCTTCGGAACGCCCTTACCAACCGCTTGGCGGCATATCCAATCGCTGGGGGACGCGGGCTAAACCCGTTCGGAAGGTTCCGTCACGTTACGGCGCTATCAAAGCCGCAAGCTCACGCATAGTCCAGCGTCGGTGGGACGTGAATACCAAGCAGCACAGTGCATCTGGCATCACCGACCGTGGATAGTCTCTATTACCCATGAAAGTTGTACGCTCGCCCGTATTTCGCGCTCGACGAAGCATCATCCGCGCAATCGACGCTCGCCTCCGTTGGCAACACAATCACAAAGGAGCCTGCGGCCCGCTGTCGCCAGCCCTCTCGAGTGACTGGCTGAGAGGCAATATTCGAAGTTGCATATTCGTTTGCGCGGATCAGACATCGGGCGGCCGCGGCTTCACGGCGGTCGTGGCGAACGCGATGCCGAATTCGCCGCGGTATTGAGATAGGCGCGCTTACAGCAGCATGGGTCATTGTGTTCGGCGGTATTCGCGTGGGCTGATGCCGTAGACCTTGCGGAAGGCGCGGGTGAAGTTGGCTTGGTCGGGGAAGCCCCAGCTGTAGGCGATGGCGGCGATGGTGTCGTGGGGATGGGTGGTGTTGGCGAGGTCGCGGGCGGCCCCGGCGAGGCGCTGGGTGCGCAGCCAGTCGGCGAGGGTGATGCCTGAGCGGGACAGGATCAGGTAGGCGTAGCGCTCGGAGATGCCGTGTTCGCGGGCGACGCGACTGATGTTGAGGTCGGGATCGCGGAGATGCATCTTGAGGTATTCGATCATTCGCACGCCAAGGGTGGCGTGCAGTGGTGCGCGGGCTCGGGTCTCGTCGCCGGCGGTGGTGGTGAACAGGGCGCGCAGCAGATCGAGGGTCGGCTGCTCGAGGGCTTGCCTGTCGGCGTCGGGTAGGTAGATGGCGTGGGAGCCGAGGTCGACGAGGTAGCGGGCGACGATGCCACCCAGGACGTGACCCCTGTTGATGCGGTGGCCCACGTGTGATTCAACGACGCCGTCGGGCAGATCGAGGGCGCCGTAGTCGATCATGAAGGTGTGTTTGGCGACGTTGTCGAACGTCGCGCTGTAGGGCTTGGTCGAGCAGTAGGCCACGACGTCGCCGCGCCCGGCGTCGGAGACCACATTGTCTTGGTGAAACGTTGAGTGCCCCGAGGTGACGACGCTGAGGATCATGGTGCGCGCGTGATCTTGCGCCACGCGCCGCTCACCTCGGTGTACGAGGGCGCCGCGGCCGTTGCACGACACGAGGAACAGTCGTCCAAAGAAGTCGGAGACGGTCGACACGTGCAGCAGGTCGACCGCACCGGTGGACACGTCGATCGGCACCGGTATCTGACCCAAGAGGTCGTGTAGGGCGGGCTCGCGCAGCGAGATCTCGATGTCATCGAGGTCGAATGTAATCGGCATTTCGGTGGTCCTTTTTCGTGCACAAAATGCTCGGTTTGAGTGCAGAACGGATCAAGACCTCTGGCCCACCGGCGCCCTAGCGTCAGTCTCTACCTATCACGAGCGAAAGGCGAGGTTATGACTACAGCGAAGCATGAGAAGCAGACCAATGGTGTGACCGATTGGGAGCGGGCGGAGGTGGAACGTGCCAACAACTCCGGGCTGTCGCCGGTGGTGTTTGTGCACGGGCTGTGGCTGTTGCCCAGCAGCTGGGATGGGTGGCGAAAGCTGTTCGAAGACAACGGCTACATCACCCTGGCGCCGGGATGGCCCGACGACCCGCGCACCCGCGAGCAGGCCTACGCCAACCCCAACGTGTTCGCCGGCAAGTCGGTGCAGGACGTCACCGACCACTACCTGGCGGTGATCTCCGAGCTCACCACCAAACCGGCGGTGATCGGGCATTCCTTCGGCGGGCTGATCGTGCAGAAGATCGCCGACGAGGGCGCCGCCGCGGCCACCGTGGCCATCGACAACGCGCCGATCAAGGGCGTTTTACCGTTGCCGTTGAGCGCGCTCAAGTCCGGGTCGCCGGTGTTGCGCAATCCGGCCAACCGTCACAAGGCCATCGCTTTGACCTTCGAGCAGTTCCAGTACGGCTGGGCCAACAACCTCGACGAGGCCGAGGCCCGCAGGCTCTACGACACCTACCACGTCCCGGCGTCCGGAGAACCCCTATTTGAGGCGGGTTTCGCCAACTTCATGCTGGGTGGGGACACCAGCGTGGACGTCAAGAACCCCAACCGGGGGCCACTGCTGATCATCTCGGGCACCAACGACACCACCGTCCCCCGGGCATTCACCCACGGCAGCTACAAGAAGCAACTCAAGAACCCCGAAACCACCGAATACGTCGAGATCGAAGGCCGCGGACACTCCCTGGTCCTCGACCACGG
>NZ_JAOPWB010000122.1 GCF_025965855.1 Mycobacterium sp.
GGCTGGATCGGTCACCGCACGCTGTGGATACCGAGCCTGCTACTGCATACCGTCGGCGCTAAGACTGGTAAACAACGCACGACGTCGCTGACCTACGCCCGCGACGGTGACAGCTATCTGGTCGTCGCCTCCAAGGGCGGCGCGCCCGAGGCCCCTGGCTGGTACCACAACCTCAAGGCCAAGCCCGAGGTCGAGATCAACGTCGGCCCAAGGCGTTTCGCTGTCACCGCGCGACCGGTGCTGCCCGACGATCCCGACTACCCGCGGCTATGGCAGATCGTCAACAAGAACAACCAAAACCGCTACATCGAATACCAGAAGCGGACGTCGCGACCCATCCCCGTCGTCGTCCTGGCCCCGAAAGGCTAGAACAGCTAATTCGCGAGCAGTTCCAGCGATGGGGCCGGGCCTCGGATACCTGCTGCCGAGGCGCGTGAAACGTCGACGGTCTTGACCGGCGGTGTTCGGTCGCCGCTTCGCCATTCCAAAACCGTTCATGGTCGCCGCCGTCTGGATCGAAGTACCAGCCCGGCTCTGGCCCTGCGGTAGTCATTCAAGACCCCCTTGCGGCTAACGGACGAACCAACCCTATCCGCGCGCAGAGCGGCCACAAGACAGACTGCCTGCGGTAATCCTGAGATCGACTTTCGAGACTCTCGTATGTGGTCTGATTCGAGACCGCGTTCAGTTCTGCCGCGGGTCTGGTCGTATGCGTAGGTCGCGATGGCGGCGGTGGTCATCGTTTCGCCCTTGCGGGCGAGCGATTCATATCTCTGGTCGCCGAGAACATCGCTGTGGTGGGCGAGGCGGTGTTGGACTGGGGGAAGGCTGCCGTGGTCATGGGGCTGACGGCGAACCCGGCGATGGTTGCCGCCGGTTCGTGGCGTCCGAGCCGGTCAAAAAAGACGGCGAGGATAGCCGGGGGTTGCGCATCAAGTTGGTGTTGCCTCAGTCGTGGAGATTGCGGATGGCCAGAGTGAGGTTGATCGAACGCGGACGCCGTGTGGCCGTGTCGCCTCCTGGCGGGCCAGAATGAGGGCCAGGTGTGACTCGGTGAAGTGGTCGCCGCTGTCTTGAGCGATGACCAGACCACGGCGAAGAAAATAGCTACGTAGGCAGATCTACCCGCAGCGCCAGGTGCTCATCGAGTATCCGGCGCAGCGCGGCGTCCATCGGATGCGCGGATGCGAGGTCGCGGCCGAACCGGCTGTCCACTGCGACTACCGTGCCCTCACGCAGTTCGGCGGTGTCGACCTGATCGATGAACGGATCGAACAATGCGGGCGGAGTGGCCAGGTAGTACAGCGCCCGGCGCGACTCGTTCGACCCGGCGGCGTACATCAGTCCGTGTTGGGTGATCACGAAGAGTTCCGAGGTGATCCTGGCGTTCGGGGTCTCGCCTTTGGCCCATGCCATTGCGGCGCACCGGGTCTGCGCCAATCTATCGGGGACCTCGTCACTCAGCGTGAGTAATCTATCGACGAGTAATCCACCCATTCGCGGATATGCGTCGATGGCGGGTCTGAAGTACCGCTGGAAGATCTCGCCGAAAAAGTCGTACGGTTGCTCGCTCATCGCAGCTCCCCAGGTTTCAGACGGACCCCCTCAATTGTGCGCCCGTACCGGCAGCTGCGCACGAGCGTAGCCAGGACGGCGGGGTAGCAGTGTCGCGACCATCATCGACGTCCTAATCAACCTGAAGACAACGAGTCAGTCTATTTTCGAGACATGACAAATCAGGGAGTGTTGGGCCCGGCGTGACCCGCCCGCCTGGACCCCGGCCGGTGAAGAGAGGTTAGGTCGTGGTGTGTTGGTCGGATGAGTCGCTGGGCTCGACGATCTTTGTTTCCCCACGTCCCCCGTGGCTGATCTCGATGCGGCGGGGCTGGGCCCTTGCCGCCACGGGGAGGGTTACCGTCAGCACCCCGTTCTGATAGGTGGCGGCGATGTGGTCGGCGTCGATGTCCTGACCGAGGGACAGGCGACGCAGGTAACCGCCGGTGAAGCGCTCGGAGCTCAGCCACTGCACGTCGTGTTCGGTGCGTTCGCTGCGTTGTGCCGTCACGGTGAGGATGCCGCCGTCAACGCTGACGTCCACCGAATCTGGGTCCACGCCCGGGAGGTCGGCGTGAAGCACGTAGTGATCACCGGAGCGGTAGAGGTCCATCGGCATGGCCAGTGGGACTCGGGCGGATCCGGGCGATGTACCGAGCAGCTGCGCGGCGAGTCTGTCGATGTCACGGAATGGATCGGGATGAAGCACAGCAACCACCTCCTACATGTCGGGTTGCCGCACCGCGCCATCGCGACGGGTGTCGGCTGGCTGCGCTCCTTCCGGTTTAGCACTCCACCTGCGCGTGCACCAGGGGTGTCGGCGCTGCGCCCAGGTCTTCGGCGGTGAGCACCCTGGTGTCCAGGATCGCCTTCCACATGAAAGGGGCCAGACGCGCCTCGACCTGCTCGTCGATGTCGGTGGCGCGCACAGGGATTGGTGATGGTCGGCGAGATGCCCGTCGAACGCTCGACCCAACTCCTGTTGCTCACCTGGACAGGCGTACACTGAGGGAACGGATCCACGGCAGACCAAGGTCGGACCGGAAGAAAAGATTCCTCCTCTCGGCTGTGGCGCCCAGCACGACCACTAGGCACCCACGCGAAGCAAAGCCCATCAACTGGGCACAGCGCGGTGGGCTTGCGTCAGGCGGGAAACTTTCTCCTGACGCAGAGGCCACATTTCACAGCGCCATAATGCACGCTTGTTAACAAGGTGGTTGGTGCTTCGGACGGAGATCCTTTTCGTTAGGAGAGACGTCCGACTCGTGTCAGCCGAACTCCCGGCGCCGTTTGCGCCTGCTCGCCGACGCAAGGCCAAATTCCTCCCAGCGTCCGTACCTAATCTCGTAGTCAGTTTTTGCTCAGACTGGGATTCCTGCTGACTCCCGCGTGAATGTCTAGGTAGCGCGCCACCGAATGCCGCACACGCTCTGCTTTCGCGGCGCTGGTTGGAAACACCGAGCTGCGACTATCTTTTGAGACCCTCATATGTGGTCTATTTCGAGACCGCGTTCAGTTCTGCTCGGGCCTGGTCGATTTGGTTGTAGGCGTAGGTCGCCATGGCGGCGGTGGTCATGTTCTCGCCCTCGCGGGCGAGCGATTCGTAGGTCTGGTCGCCGAGCACTTCGCGGAGGTGGGTGATTGCGGTGGTGATTTGGAGGACTGTCGACGCGGTGAGGGGACTGAATGCGAAACCGGCGATGGTGGCCGCAGGTTCGTGGCGTCCGAGGCGGTCAAGGAATACCGCGAGAGGTGCCAGGGCGACACGGATGTAGACGACGTTGCCAGAGTCGTAGAAGTTGCGGACTGCCAGAGTGATGTGATCGAGCGCCGCCAGCGGGTCGCCGTGTTCGGCCTCAAGCCGAGACAAACCGGTCGCCAGCTGTGATTCGACCAAGCGGTTGCCGCTGTCCTGGGCGATCACTAGGCCCCGGCGCAGGGCTTCCAGGGCGCGGACGGGATCAGCATCGCGGAAGGCGGAGCCGTAGGCGCGAAGCGCGTTCGCGAGAGCATAGGGGTTGTGGGTGGCTTCGGCGGCTTCGATCAGCCCGTTCGCGGCGGCCCTCGCCTCCTCACCGGCCCCGGCGACCGCCAGTGTGGCGACCAGGTATGCCCGGGTGAGTGTATGGGTGTCTCGGCCGCGCGCGAGCTGGGCGCGACACCACTCGACGCATCGTTCGGGCTGGCCGATGACCAGGTACACACCGCCGAGCACCCCCTCGGCGCCGGACGGCACCTCGCCGCCACTGCCGATCACCGTCTGGCCGGCGTCGGCATAGCCGACAGCCTCCTCGATCCGTCCGGGCATCCAGCACAGCGACGCCGTCACATACAGGGCCGCGAGCCGGGGGTGGTCGACGGCGCGGGCGGGCTCGATGAGCTCCTCGCCCCAGGCTATAGGCTCATAATTGCCGACCAGATAGCCGAGCGGCGCGTAGGTGGCGATGGCGGCGGCATCGTCGAGGTCGCCCCGGTCAGCGGCCCACCGAAACGCGGTGCGCAGGTTGGCCAGCTCGACGATGAACCAGGCGTAGGCACCCCTTTGGCGGGGGCTGTCCCACAGTGCCATGATGTCGGCTTCGCGCCCGGCGAAATACCCGGCATGCGCGGTACGCACCTCAGTGGCCTCGCCATGGGCGGCGAGTTGCTCCTCGGCGAATTGGCGGATCGTCTCCAGCATCGAAAACCGGGTCCGCCCCGCGGACCGTTCAGCAACCAGCAGCGACTTGCGCACAAGAGCGTCGAGAACCTCGAGGATGGCGTACTCGTCGAGGTCATCTGCTCCGGCTACCGCGCAGGCGCTTTGGAGGTCAAATCCGCCCGCGAAGACCGAACAGCGGTCCAGTACTGTCTTTTCGGTGTCATCGAGAAGGTCGTAGGACCAGGCCACCGCGTGGCGCAGCGTGTGGTGGCGTTCCAGGCCGCGCCGTGAGCCGACCAGCAGCCGGAACCGCTGATCCAGACGATCACGCACCTCGATCGCCGTCATCGACGCCATCCGCGAGGCCGCCAACTCGATGGCCAACGGGATCCCGTCGAGGCGACCACAGACCTCCACCACCGCGGCCGCCTCATCGGCGTTGGCCACTGAGAAGCGCGGCGAAACGGCTTGTGCACGTTCAATGAATAGGGAGACCGCGGCAGAGTCGATTCCCGCGCCGACAGCCAGCGAGGGCACCGGCCACAGCTGCTCGTCGGCGAGCCTTAGTCCTTCGCGGCTGGTCGCGAGAATCGTTACGGTCGCCGAGGCGGCGAGGATCGCCTCAACCAGACCGGCTGCGGCGTCGAGGATGTGCTCGCAGTTGTCGAACACCAGCAGCCGGACTCTGCCCTCCAACGCGGCCGCGACACTGTTAGCCACGCTCTTCCCGGGCTGTTGGGTGATGCCCAGCACCGCGGCCACCGCGTCGGGCACCACCGCCGGATCGGCGACCGCGGCTAAATCGAAAAACCAGACCCCGTCGGGAAACTCATCGGCCAGCCGCGCCGCGACCTCCACCGCCAGGCGCGTCTTGCCGACCCCGCCCACCCCGGTCAACGTGACCAGCCGATGAGCCTTCAATGCGGCTTGCACCTCGGCGACCTCGGACTCGCGCCCGATGAAGCTCGTGGTCTGAGGCCGCAGGTTCCCCGGACTTGTGTCGAGCGCCCGCAGCGGCGGAAATTCCGTCGCCTGACCCTGCGCTCTCACTTGGAACACCCCGACCGGCATCGGTACATCCCGCA
>NZ_JAOPWB010000080.1 GCF_025965855.1 Mycobacterium sp.
GTTACCCCCGATGAGCTGCCGGATCCCGCCGAGCTGGCCGCGCTGCTGGGCTACCCGGCCGGCGGCGGCGTCGTGGCGGTGTGAGCTGCGCCGTCCAGGCACTGGGCGGCCCGCCAGCGTGGTTACATAGGAGTCGTGCGGGTCTCGTGCGCTGAGGTTGAGCCGATGACGGAGCGCCGTGAGCAACGGTAGGGCGCGCAAACTCAGCGGCCTGGACGAAACGCTGACCGCCCAGCCCGGCCATCAGTTGGTCGGCGTTCTGCGGATCCCCGAGGACCACGCCAGCCCGACCCGGGTCATCACGCGCCGGGTGGCCATCGCGTTGCTGGTGTTGTTTGCCGCCACCGTCGTCGTCTACCTGGATCGAAGCGGTTACCGCGACGTGCGCGGCGGGCGCCTGACGTTCCTGGACTGCCTCTACTTCGCGGCGGTGTCCCTGTCGACCACCGGCTACGGCGACATCACTGCCTACTCCGAAACCGCGCGCCTAGTCAACACGGTGGTCTTTACCCCGCTGCGGATCGCGTTCTTGGCGGTGCTGGTCGGCACGACGCTCGAGGTCCTCTCGGAGCGGTCCCGGCAGGCGTGGAAGATTCAGCGTTGGAGGAGCAAAGTGCGCAACCACACCATCGTGATCGGCTACGGCACCAAGGGCAAAACGGCGGTGGGCGCCATCCTCGGTGACGAGGCCTCTCAGGGCGAGGTCGTCGTCGTCGACACCGATCGGTCCGCCCTCGAACACGCCGCAACGGCCGGATTGGTGACCGTGCGCGGCGACGCCACCAGATCCGATGTGCTGCGGCTGGCCGGGGCGCAGCACGCGGCGTCGATCATCGTCGCGACCAGCCGCGACGACACGGCCGTGCTGGTCACGCTGACGGCCCGGGAGATCGCGCCCAAAGCCAAGATCGTGGCGTCGATCCGGGAGGCCGAGAACCAGCACCTGTTGCAGCAATCGGGCGCCGACTCGGTGGTGGTCTCCTCAGAGACCGCCGGCCGGCTGCTCGGCCTCGCCACCACCACGCCCAGCGTCGTGGAGATGATCGAGGACCTGCTGACCCCCGACGCCGGCCTGGCCATCGCCGAACGCGAGGTCGAGCAGGCCGAAATCGGTGGATCCCCAAGGCATCTGCGCGACATCGTGCTCGGTGTCGTGCGCGGCGGCCACCTGCTGCGCATCGGCGCCCCCGAGGTGGATGCGATCGAGGCCAACGATCGGCTGCTCTACATCCGGCACGCGGGACACTAGGCGTGGACTTCCAGCTGCAGAGCGTTCCGCTGCTGTCGCGCGTCGGCGCCGACCGGGCCGACCAACTGCGCACCGACGTCGACGCGGCGACGGCGGGCTGGGCGGACGCGGCGCTGCTGCGGGTGGATTCGCGCAACCAGGTGTTGGTCGCCGACGGCCGGGTGGTGCTCGGCGCCGCGGCCGCGCTGGCCGACAAACCCCCGCCGGATGCGGTATTCCTGGGCCGCATCGAGGGCGGCCGCCATGTCTGGGCGGTCCGCGGCGCGCTGCAGGCGCCCGAGGACCCCGACGCGCAGACCGAAGTGCTGAACCTGCGCAGCCTCGGCCCGATCTTCGACGACACCAGCAGCCAACTGGTGTCGTCGGCCATCGCGCTGCTGAATTGGCATGACAGCGCGCGATTCAGCGCGGTGGACGGCTCGCCGACCCGGCCCGCAAGAGGGGGCTGGGCGCGGGTTAACCCGGTCACCGGCCGCGAGGAGTTCCCGCGCATCGACCCGGCGGTGATCTGTCTCGTCCATGACGGCGGTGATCGCGCGGTGCTGGCCCGTCAGGCGGTGTGGCCGGAGCGGATGTTCTCCCTGCTGGCCGGATTCGTCGAGGCCGGCGAGTCTTTCGAAGTGTGCGTCGCCCGGGAGATTCGGGAGGAGATCGGCCTGACCGTGCGCGACGTGCGCTATCTGGGCAGTCAGCCGTGGCCGTTCCCGCGCTCGCTGATGGTCGGCTTCCATGCCGTGGGCGACCCGAGCGAGGACTTCGCGTTCAACGACGGTGAGATCGCCGAGGCGCACTGGTTCACCCGCGACGAGGTTCGCGCGGCCCTTGCGGCCGGCGATTGGAGCAGCGCGTCGAAGTTCACGGAGTCGAAACTCCTGCTACCCGGCTCGATTTCAATCGCGCGCGTGATCATCGAATCCTGGGCCGGGATCGACTGAGCTCCTTAGCCCCCGACTTCGGCCAGCTTCGCCTTGACCTGGGCCGCGCTCGGGTTGGTCAGCGTGGACCCATCGGCGAACTGCACCGTCGGGACGGTCCTGTTGCCGCCGTTGACCGAGCCGACGAACTCCGCCGCCGCCGGGTCCAGCTCGATGTCGACCTCGTCGTAGGAGATTCCGTCGGACTTCAGCACCATCTTCAGCCGGTGGCAAAAGCCACACCAGGACGTCGTGTATACGGTGAGCGGCTCGTCGGACATAGCCGGTCTAACGTAGCGCGGCGACGATGAATTCCGGAGCGACGCAATTCACGCGTGGCGATGTACCCGGTTTGTCGGCCATCGCTGCCAAGATGGACGCCATGCCGATGGTCGCTGATCCATTGACCGCCGAGCTGGACGACGAGCAGCGCGAAGCGGTGCTGGCTCCCCGCGGGCCGGTCTGTGTGCTTGCGGGCGCCGGAACGGGCAAGACCCGCACCATCACGCACCGGATCGCCCAGCTCGTCGCGAGTGGTCATGTCGCCGCCGGCCAGGTCCTGGCGGTCACCTTCACCCAGCGAGCGGCGGGGGAGATGCGCTCCCGGTTGCGCGCGCTCGCCAATTCCGGCCACGCGGGTTCCGGGGTCGGCACCGTGCAGGCTCTGACCTTCCACGCCGCCGCGCACCGCCAGCTGCGGTACTTCTGGCCGCGCGTCGTCGGCGACACCGGGTGGCAGCTGCTCGACAGCAAGTTCGCGATCGTCGCCAGGGCGGCCAGCCGTTGCCGGATGAACGTCGGCACCGACGACGTACGCGACCTGGCCGGGGAGATCGAGTGGGCCAAGGCGTCGCTGATCGGCCCCGAGGATTACGCGCCCGCGGTGGCCGACGCCGGCCGCGACGTCCCGATGGACGCCAAGCAGATCGCGGCGGTGTACACCGCGTACGAGGCGCTGAAGGTTCGCGACGAATCCGTGACACTGCTGGACTTTGATGACCTGTTGCTGCACACGGCCGCCGCCATCGAGAACGACGCCGCCGTGGCCGACGAGTTCCGCGGCCGCTACCGCTGCTTTGTCGTCGACGAGTACCAGGACGTCACCCCGCTGCAGCAGCGCGTGCTCGCGGCCTGGCTGGGCGGTCGCGACGACCTGACCGTCGTCGGCGACGCCAACCAGACCATCTACTCGTTCACCGGGGCCACGCCGCGCTTCCTGCTCGACTTCTCGCGGCGATACCCGGACGCCACGGTGGTGCGCCTGGAACGCGATTACCGGTCCACCCCGCAGGTGGTGTCGCTGGCCAATCAGGTGATCGCCGCGGCCCGTGGCCGCGTCGCCGGCAGCAAGCTGCAGCTGTCCGGCCAGCGCGCGCCCGGGCCGGCACCGTCGTTTCACGAGCACCCCGACGAAACCGCCGAGGCCGCCGCCGTCGCGGCGTCGATAGCGCGGCTGATCGAATCCGGCACGGCGCCATCCGAGATCGCGGTGCTCTACCGGGTCAACGCGCAGTCCGAGGCCTACGAGGAGGCCCTGACCGAGGCCGGCGTCACCTACCAGATTCGTGGCGGCGAGGGATTTTTCAACCGCCAGGAGATCAAGCAGGCGCTGCTGGCGCTGCAGCGCGCGGCCGACCGGGGCGGCAGCGCGGCGGCAGAAGGCCCTCTGCCCGACGTCGTCCGCGCGGTCCTGGAGCCGCTGGGGTTGACGGCCGAGGAACCGACCGGCACCCGGGCCCGGGATCGCTGGGAGGCGCTGGCCGGGCTGGCCGAGCTGGTCGACGACGAAGTGGCGCAGCGCCCGCAGCTGGACCTTCCGGGGCTGCTGGCCGAGCTGCGGATGCGCGCCGACTCGCGCCACCCGCCGGTGGTCCAGGGCGTCACGCTGGCCTCGCTGCACGCCGCCAAGGGACTCGAGTGGGACGCGGTGTTTCTGGTCGGGTTGGCCGACGGCACGCTACCCATCTCGCACGCGCTGGCGCACGGCGCCGAAAGCGAGGCCGTCGAGGAGGAGCGCCGACTGCTCTACGTCGGAATCACCAGGGCACGAGTGCATTTGGCGCTCAGCTGGGCGTTGGCCCGCAGCCCCGGCGGACGGCAGAGCCGCAAGCCGTCGCGGTTCCTCAACGGCATCGCGCCACAGGCGCGCGCCGACACCGCGCCGGCCCGATCCCGGCGCAACCGGGCAACCGCGACGCGCTGCCGGATCTGCAACAACAACCTGACCACCCCGGCGGCCATCATGCTGCGGCGGTGCACAACATGCGCCGGCGACGTCAACGAGGACTTGTTGCTCAAGCTCAAGGCCTGGCGGCTGAACATCGCGACGGAACAGAAGATGCCCCCGTACATCGTCTTCAGCGACAACACCCTGATCGCGATCGCCGAGCTGCTGCCCGACGACGAGACGGCCCTGATCGCGATCCCGGGCATCGGCGCGCGAAAGCTCGAACAGTACGGTCCCGACGTGCTGGAGCTGGTCAAGCAAGCCCGCTGAACACAAAGGCCCAAGTCAGAAAATCGGTTGTGGGCAGCGGCCGCTACCATTTACTCTCGAAACCGCATACTGCTGTCAGGTGAGAGGAGGGTCGCCACGATGATCACCAACGCGTTCGGTGTGGGCGTGGCCGCCGCGGTGCTGGCTGAAGGCCGGTCCAAGGCTACCTCCCATGCCGCCGCGCCGGCGGCAGCGGTTAAGCACCGTGTCGCCGCCGCGACCGACGCGTCCGTGAATCGGGGTCATACCTAACTAGCCCGGTTTTGCCCAGATGGCCACGGACCCGAAGTCAGCAGGATCCGTGGCCACTGTCATTTGGGTAGACAGCCTCCCAACCTGGTCCGGATCACAACGAAGGACAGCCACCCGACCAGGAAGCAGGTGAGAGGACATGTCGGCACTGCCAGTCGGAAGACCGACGCTGCCGGAATTGCCTTGCCATGTCGACGATCCCGACCTGTGGTTCGCGGAGGCCCCGGCCGACCTCGAGCGCGCCAAGACGCTCTGCGCGGGCTGTCCGGTCCGGCGTCAGTGCCTTGCGGCGGCGCTGCAGCGGGCCGAGCCCTGGGGCGTGTGGGGCGGCGAGATCCTCGAGCGAGGGTCGATCGTGAGCCGCAAACGCCCGCGCGGGCGTCCCCGTAAAGAGGTCGTCGCCGCCTAGAAAAAACTAGGCCGCGAAAGTGCAACTGCCGACGCGTTTCTCGAGAGACGGCGTCGGTAGTTGCACCCTCGCGGAGCTAGACGACGGCGATGTCGGGCTCGGCGAAACCCGGGATCAGCTCCTCCGACAGCGCCTTGATCGGCACGTGCGCGTCCAGCTGGCAGAGGATCGCGGCGACCGAAGCGATGACGCGCATCGGCATCGCCAGCTTCGGCGGCAGATCCATTTGGCGGGCCGTCTTGATCTGCGACACCGACCGGTCGATCTGAACCACGGTCATCTTCTGCAGCCACTTGCGGGTGTAGTGGAAGACATCGACCTCGATGGGCTCGACGTACTGGCGCAGCATTTCGTCGATGTCGCGGACCGACACCTGCTGACCCTTCTGGATGAAGCCGACCTTCTCCATCGTCGGCAACAGCAGGTCATAGTTCTTATCGCGGACCAGCCGAATCGTCATCCCAAGCTCGACGGGATAGCCACCGGGCAAGGGTGCGACGGCCCCGAAGTCGATGACGCCCATCCGGCCGTCGGGCATCAGCATGAAATTGCCCGGGTGGGCGTCGCCGTGCAGCATCCCCAGCCGGCGCGGCGCGTCGAAGGTGAGCTCGAGCAGGCGGGTGCCGATCAGGTCGCGCTGCTCGCGGGTTCCGTTGCGGATGATCTCCGCCATATGGATCCCCTCGATCCACTCCTGAACCACAACCTTGGGCGCGCTGGCCACCACGTGCGGCACCAGGAAGTGCGAACTGTCCTGATACGCCTTGGCGAACCTGCGCTGGTTGTCGGCCTCCAACCGGTAGTCGAGTTCCATCTCGGTGCGCTGGACCAATTCTTCCACCACGCCCTGGACGTCCGCGCCCGGCGACAGCTGTTTGACCATCCCCACCATCCGCTGCATGGTCTTGAGGTCGGCCCGCAGCGCCTCGTCGGCGCCCGGGTACTGGATCTTGACCGCCACCTCGCGGCCATCGGACCACACCGCTTTGTGCACCTGGCCGATGCTGGCCGAGGCAATCGGGGTGTCGTCGAACGAACTGAACCGATCCCGCCACTTGGTGCCCAGCTGCGCGTCCAGCACCCGGTGCACCTTGGCGGCCGGCAGCGGCGGGGCGTCCTTCTGCAGCTTGGTCAGCGCCTCGCGGTAGGGCTCGCCGTACTCCTCGGGGATGGCGGCCTCCATCACCGACAGGGCCTGGCCGACCTTCATCGCCCCGCCCTTGAGCTCACCCAGCACGGTGAACAGCTGGTTGGCGGCTTTCTCCAGCATCTCCGCCTGGACGTCGTCTCTGGACTTGCCCGTCAACCGCTTGCCGAAGCCGAGGGCCGCCCGGCCGGCGAAGCCGACGGGAATGCTGGCCAGCTTCGCATTGCGGGCAGCGCGGCCGCGTTTGATGTCTGCCACGTGTCCATCATCCATGACGCTCAGCGCGCCGTGCCGTCGATGCGGGTCATAGGTTGTCCCTTGCACGTCGCAGACCTGAACCGCGCACCCCAACGGTGGTAGGAGACAACGCCATGGCAGCAAAGCAAACGCAGCACGACGCCGCCGACGCCCTGTATAGGGCGATCATCGAAACGCTGGACAAGAACAGGAAAGACGGACCCTGACCGCGCCGGTGCTGGAGGAGCTGGCCCGGGCGTACGCCTCGGTGTCGATGAGCGTTCCCGACCAGGGACGGCTGGGCTAGCACGAGCACAACGGATGCTTGGTCCACTGGCGCGCGACGATCGAGCCGGCGTTGAGGTCGAACTCCAGCGTCGCATTCAGCGCCGGGGGCGGCGCGGGATCGGGCACTGCCTCCTGTCCGCGCACCGCCGCGATTACCCGATTGACCTGGCTGAGCGCCAGGGCCGCGGTCGCCAGCAGGGTGGCCCGGTCGGCCACGCCGACGGTGTCGCGCAGCTGGGCGGCGATCGCCGGCCACGCGGCGTCGCGGTCGCTGCGGTGCAGGTCCGCACACCCCAAACAGGCGGTCACGCCGGGGATGACCAGCGGGCCCACCAGACCGGTGCCGTCGCGCACGCGAACCGGAAGATGCGGGACGCCCCGGCTGTGCAGGTCGCGCACCATGCGTGGGTCGGCGACCAGG
>NZ_JAOPWB010000134.1 GCF_025965855.1 Mycobacterium sp.
CGACGCCGAAGAGCGGGCCGGCGAGCTGGCATGAAATGAAAAGCCTTGCGCAACAATATGATTGCCTGCTAGTCGACCTGGACGGAACGGTCTTCCGCGGCGCGCAGCCCACCGACGGCGCGGTGCAATCTTTGAACGAGGTCAACAGCCGCAAGCTGTACGTGACCAACAACGCCTCCCGCAGCGCCGACGAGGTGGCGTTGCACCTGCGTGAGCTCGGCTTCACCGCCACCGCCTCGGACGTCGTCACCAGCGCGCAGAGTGCGGCGCGGCTGCTGGCCGGCGAATTGCCGCCGGAGGCCCGCGTGCTGATCGTGGGCACCGACGCGCTGGCCAACGAGATCGCCGCCGTCGGGCTGCGCCCGGTGCGCCTGTATGACGACGACCCCGTCGCCGTCGTGCAGGGCCTGTCCACCACCATCTGCTGGCCGGACCTAGCCGAGGCCACCCTGGCCATCCGCGCCGGCGCGCTGTGGGTGGCGGCCAACGTCGACCCCACCCTGCCCACCGAGCGCGGCCTGCTGCCCGGGAACGGATCGTTCGTGGCCGCGCTGCGGGCCGCCACCGGCGCCGAACCGCGGGTCGCGGGCAAACCCGCGCCGCGACTGCTGCTGGACGCGGTGGCCCGCGGCGACTGCCGCGCGCCCCTGGTCATCGGCGACCGGCTGGACACCGACATCGAGGGCGCCAACGCCGCCGAACTGCCCAGCCTGATGGTGCTCACCGGGGTCAACACCGCGCGCGACGCCGTGTACGCCGAACCCGCCCGCCGGCCCACCTACATCGCCAACGACCTGCGCGCGCTGCATCAGGACGGCGAGCTGCTCGCGGTGGGGCCGCAGCCGGGCTGGCACGTCGACGTCGGGGATGAGGCGGTGACGGTCAGCGCCAACGGCGCCGACGAGGGGGACGGGCTCTCGGTCGTCCGGGCCGTCGCGAGCGCGGTGTGGGGCGCTCGGCCCGCCCGGCCCTTGCGCATCGAGGCCGCCGACGCGCGCGCCCGCGAGGCGCTGCACCGCTGGTCTCTGGACTAGCGTAGGAACGCGATGACTATCGATCCCGATCAGCTTCGCGCTGAAATTGACGCCCTGATGGCCCAGTTGCCCGAGCCGGACACCGAACACCAGCTGTCGCTCGCCGAGCTCGAGGAGATCGCGCGCCGCCTTTCCGAGGCGCACGACGTGCTGCTGCGGGCGCTGGAGTCGGCGGAGAAGGGCTGAGTGCGGCCGTGGCACGGCGTGCCCGTGTCGACGCCGAGCTCGTCCGCCGCGGGCTGGCGCGATCCCGCCAGCAGGCCGCGGAGTTGATCGGCGCCGGCAAGGTGAGCATCGACGGCATGCCGGCGCGCAAGCCCGGCACCGCCGTCGACGTCACCACAGCCCTGACCGTCGCCGGCGAGGGCGAGCGCGGCTGGGTGTCGCGCGGGGCGCACAAGCTCATCGGCGCGCTGGACGCCTTCGGCATTCCCGTTGTGGGCCGCCGCTGCCTGGACGCGGGCGCGTCGACGGGCGGGTTCACCGAGGTCCTGCTGGATCGCGGGGCCGCCGAGGTGGTGGCCGCGGACGTCGGGTACGGCCAGCTGGCCTGGTCGCTGCGCTGCGATCCGCGGGTGGTCGTCGTCGAGCGGACCAACGCCCGCGAACTCACCCCCGACGCGATCGGCGGGCCGGTCGACCTGGTGGTGGCCGACCTGTCGTTCATCTCGCTGGCCACCGTGTTACCCGCGCTGAGTGGATGCGCTTGGCCGAGCGCGGATATCGTTCCCATGGTGAAGCCGCAGTTTGAGGTGGGCAGGGGCCAGGTCGGCGCCGGCGGGGTCGTCCACGACCCCGGCCTGCGCGCCGACGCGGTGCTGGGGGTCGCGCGGCGCGCCGGCGAGCTGGGCTGGCACGCCGTCGACGTCACCGCCAGCTTGCTGCCGGGCCCGTCGGGCAATGTCGAATACTTCTTGTGGCTGCGCGCCGAGACCGATCGGGGGCTATCTGCTGATGGGCTGGTGGATGCGGTGCGCCGCGCCGTGGAAGAGGGCCCGCAATGACCGCTGAACGCACCGTACTGCTGGTGGTCCACACCGGCCGCGAGGAAGCGACCGAAACGGCGCGCCGCGTTCAGAAAGTGCTGGGCGACAACGGAATTGCGCTGCGCCTGCTGTCCGCCGAGGCCGTCGACAGGGGACCGTTGCACCTGGCCCCCGACGACATGCGGGCCATGGGCGTCGAAATCGAGGTGGTCGACGCCGACCCGCGGGCGGCCGACGGCTGCGAACTGGTACTCGTGCTCGGCGGCGACGGCACCTTCCTGCGGGCGGCCGAATTCGCCCGCAACGCCGGGATTCCGGTGCTGGGCGTCAACCTGGGCCGGATCGGCTTCCTGGCCGAGGCCGAAGCCGAGGCCATCGACCGCGTGCTGGATCACGTGGTGGCCCGCGACTACCGGGTCGAGAACCGCCTGACGCTGGATATCGCGGTGTGCGACAAAGGCCGCGTCATCCAACACGGGTGGGCGCTCAACGAGGTCAGCCTGGAGAAGGGCCCGCGGCTGGGCGTGCTCGGCGTGGTCGTCGAAGTCGACGGCCGCCCGGTGTCGGCGTTCGGCTGCGACGGCGTGCTGGTGTCGACGCCGACCGGCTCCACCGCCTACGCGTTCTCGGCCGGCGGCCCGGTGCTGTGGCCCGACGTGGAGGCAATCCTGGTGGTACCCAACAACGCTCACGCCTTGTTCAGCCGGCCCATGGTCACCAGTCCGGAGGCCACCATCGCTATCGAAACCGAGGCCGGCGGCCACGACGCCCTGGTGTTCTGCGACGGCCGCCGCGAAATTCTGGTACCCGCCGGGAGCCGGATCGAGGTGACCCGCTGCGACACCCCGGTCAAGTGGGCGCGGCTGGACAGCGCGCCGTTCGCCGACCGCTTGGTGCGCAAATTCCGGTTGCCGGTGACCGGTTGGCGCGGAAAGTAACGGCGCTGGCACGGTGCTCACTGAAATCCGCATCGAGTCGCTGGGTGCCATCAGCGCCGCGGTCGGGGAGTTCGGCCGCGGCCTGACGGTGCTGACCGGCGAGACCGGCACCGGCAAGACGATGGTGGTGACCGGGCTGCATCTGCTCGGCGGGGGCCGCGCCGACGCGAACCGGGTCCGGTCCGGGGCCGACCGCGCGGTCATCGAGGGCCGTTTCACCACAAGCGATCTCGACGAGGCGACGGCGGCGCACCTGGACCGGATGCTCGACGCGTCGGGGGCCGAGCGCGACGAGGACGGCAGCGTGATCGCGCTGCGTTCGGTCAGCCGCGACGGGCCTTCGCGGGCATATCTGGGTGGGCGCAGCGTGCCCGCCAAGTCGCTGGGCGACTTCACCACCGAGCTGCTCACCCTGCACGGGCAAAACGACCAGCTGCGGCTCATGCGCCCCGAGGAGCAGCGCGGCGCGCTGGACCGGTTCGCGGGCACCGGTCCGGCGTTGGAGCGTTACCGCAAACTGCGCGAGGCGTGGCTGACGGCGCGGCGCGACCTCATCGACCGCCGCGACCGGGCCCGCGAGCTCGCCCAGGAGGCCGACCGGTTGAAGTTCGCCCTCAACGAGATCGACACCGTCGACCCGCAACCCGGGGAAGACGACGCGCTGGTCGCCGACGTCCTGCGCCTCTCCGAGCTGGACACGTTGCGCGAGGCCGCCGCCACGGCGCGCGCCGCGTTGTCGGCCGACGACGGCGACGGGCTCGCCCAAGGCGCGATCGACAGCCTGGGAAAGGCAAGGGCCGCACTCGAATCGACCGACGACGCGACGCTGCGGGCGTTGGCCGGCCAGATCGCCGAGGCGCTGACGGTGGCCGACGACGCGGCACACGAGCTCGGCGGCTTCCTGGACGAGCTGCCGGTCGACGCCAGCGCGCTGGAATCCAAGCTGGCCCGTCAGGCCCAGCTGCGCACGCTGACCCGCAAGTACGCCGCCGACGTCGACGGGGTGCTGCGGTGGGCGCACGAATCGCGCGAACGGCTGGCGCAACTCGACGTGTCCGAAGAGGCCATCACCGCGCTGCAACGCCGGGTCGACGAGCTGGCACGCGAATTATGCGACGCCGCAGTCGATCTCAGCCAGGTTCGGCGCAAAGCCGCCAAGCGGCTGGCCAAAGCGGTGACCGCGGAGCTGTCCGGGCTGGCGATGGCCGACGCCGAATTCACCATCGACGTGACCACCGACGTCGCGACCGGGCAGGACGATCCCGCCACGCTCGAGCTGCCGTCGGGCGAGCTCGCCCGGGCCGGCGGCGACGGCATCGACCAGGTCGAGTTCGGCTTCGCCGCGCACCGCGGCATGACCGTGCTGCCCCTGGCCAAGAACGCGTCGGGTGGTGAGTTGTCCCGGGTGATGCTGGCGCTGGAGGTGGTGCTGGCCGCGTCCGCGGCGGGCACAACGATGGTGTTCGACGAGGTCGACGCCGGCGTCGGCGGCCGGGCCGCAGTGCAGATCGGGCGGCGGCTGGCGCGGCTGGCCCGCACCCACCAGGTCATCGTCGTCACGCACCTGCCGCAGGTCGCCGCGTACGCCGACGTGCAGCTGGTGGTGCACAGCGCCGGACCCAAGGGAACCAGCGTGGTGCGGCGCGCGACCGGCGAAGACCGGGTTGCCGAGTTGGCGCGGATGCTGGCGGGCCTGGGTGACTCCGACAGCGCCCGCGCCCACGCCCGCGAACTGCTCGAAACCGCTCAGAACGACAAGAACTAGGCCCGTCGCGAGCTGGGGCACACCCCACCACTCGCGAGCGTGCGTGTCTGTACGCCGACACGCCGCAAACCCCGTACAACTGCGCACCCTCGGCGCGACCAACCCGTAATGACCCTGTGACAGTTGTGACTCTAGATAACTTCTGAGGCTGGTGTTACGGCGCGCCTCCACGCGTCATCCGTAGTTCACCGACAGAATCGCCCCCATGAAGATGTCAGGGCTGCTATCGCGTAACACGTCCCGGCCGGGCCTGACCGGCACCGCGCGGGTCGACCGCAACATCGACCGCCTGCTGCGCAGGGTTTGTCCCGGCGACATCGTGGTCCTCGACATCCTGGATCTGGACCGCATCACCGCGGACGCGCTCGTGGAAGCCGACATCGCCGCCGTCGTCAACGCGTCACCCTCGGTCTCGGGCCGCTACCCGAACCTAGGCCCCGAGGTGCTGGTCAACAACGGGGTGACCCTCATCGACGAGACCGGACCCGACGTCTTCAAGAAGATCAAGGACGGCGCCAAGATTCGCCTCCACGAGGGCGGCGTGTATTCCGGAGACCGCCGGCTCGTCCGCGGCACCGAGCGCACCGACCACGACATCGCCGACCTGATGCGGGAGGCCAAGAGCGGCCTGGCCGCCCACCTGGAGGCGTTCGCCGGCAACACGATCGAGTTCATCAAGAGCGAGAGCCCGCTGTTGATCGACGGCATCGGCATCCCCGACATAGACATCGACCTGCGCCGCCGGCACGTGGTGATCGTGGCCGACGAGCCCAGCGCCGAGGACGAGCTGCGCTCCCTCAAGCCGTTCATCAAGGAGTACCAGCCGGTGCTCATCGGTGTCTGCACGGGCGCGGATGTGTTGCGCAAGAACGGTTATCGACCCCAGATCATCGTCGGCGACCCCGACCAGATCAGCACCGAAACCCTCAAGTGCGGTGCCCACGTCGTGCTGCCCGCCGACGCCGACGGCCACGCGCCCGGCCTGGAACGGATTCAGGACCTCGGCGTCGGGGCGATGACCTTCCCGGGCGCCGGCTCGGCGGTCGACCTGGCCCTGCTGCTGGCCGACCACCACGGCGCCGCGTTGCTCGTGACGGCCGGCCACACCGCCAACATCGAGACGTTCTTCGACCGCACCCGCACCCAAAGCAACCCCTCGACGTTCTTGACCAGGCTTCGGGTGGGGGAGAAGGTGGTGGACGCCAAGGCCGTTGCGACCTTGTACCGCAACCACATTTCGGGGGGCGCCATCGCGTTGCTGGCGATGACGATGCTGATCGCCGTCATCGTCGCGCTGTGGGTGTCCCGCACCGACGGCGTGGTGCTGCACTGGATGACCCACTACTGGAACCACTTCAGCGTCTGGGTACAGCACCTGATCACGTAGTTATTCAAGGACGGTGCGTTAAATGATCTCGTTACGCCAACACGCGTTATCCCTGGCCGCGGTCTTCTTGGCGCTGGCCGTGGGAGTCGTGCTGGGCTCCGGATTCCTGTCGGACACCCTGCTGTCCAGCTTGCGTGACGAGAAGCGCGACCTTTACACACAGATCAGCGGGCTCAACGACCAAAAGAACGCGATGAACGAAAAGCTCGCCGCCGCAAACAATTTCGATAACCAACTGGTCGGCCGGATAGTGCACGACGCCCTCGGCGGCAAATCGGTGGTGGTGTTCCGCACGCCGGATGCCAGAGACGACGACGTCGCCACGGTCTCGAAATTCATCGGCCAGGCCGGCGGGACGGTCACCGGAACGGTGTCGCTGACGCAGGAGTTCGTCGACGCCAACTCCGCGGAGAAGCTGCGGACGGTGGTGAACTCGTCGATCCTGCCCGCCGGTCAGCAGCTGAGCACCAAGCTCGTCGACCAGGGTTCGCAGGGCGGCGACCTGCTCGGGATCGCCATGCTGATCAACGCCAACCCGGCCACCCCGCCCGTCGACGACGCCCAGCGCGACACCGTGCTGGCCTCGTTGCGCGACACCGGCTTCATCACCTACCAGCCCGCCGACCACATCGGGGCGGCCAACGCCGCGCTCGTCGTCACCGGCGGCGCGTTGCCCCAAGACGCCGGCAATCAGGGCGTCAGCGTGGCCCGGTTCTCCGCCGCGATGGCGCCGCACGGCTCGGGCACCCTGCTGGCGGGCCGTGACGGTTCGGCGACGGGGGGCGCCGCGGTCGCCGTGGCCCGCGCCGACGCCGGCATGTCGTCGGCGATCAGCACCGTCGACGACACCGACGCCGCGCCGGGGCGGATCACCGCGGTCCTGGGCCTGCACGATCTGATCAACGGCGGCCACGTCGGGCAGTACGGCACCGGCCACGGGGCCACCTCGATCACCGTGCCCCAGTAGCGGGCGTGTTTCCCGCGACACATCGGGATGGATGTTAGGGTGGATTTCCGTGGGTCGGCAGGCCCATCTAGTTAATTGCTAGACAAAATCCAAGCCCTGCCCGTCTTCACGGAGGTCGCCAGTGCGCAAGCACCCGCAAACCGCCACCAAGCACCTCTTCGTCAGCGGTGGGGTCGCTTCGTCGCTCGGCAAGGGGCTCACCGCGAGCAGCCTGGGGCAGCTACTGACGGCCCGCGGGTTGCACGTGACGATGCAAAAGCTCGACCCGTACCTCAACGTCGACCCGGGCACGATGAACCCGTTCCAGCACGGCGAGGTGTTCGTCACCGAGGACGGCGCCGAGACCGACCTCGACGTCGGCCATTACGAGCGGTTCCTGGATCGTGACCTGTCCGGCTCGGCGAATGTGACTACCGGGCAAGTGTATTCGACCGTCATCGCCAAGGAACGGCGCGGCGAGTACCTCGGTGACACCGTCCAGGTGATCCCGCACATCACCGACGAGATCAAGCGGCGCATCCGGGCCATGGCCGAGCCGGACGCCGACGGGCATCGCCCGGACGTCGTCATCACCGAAATCGGCGGCACCGTGGGCGATATCGAGTCGCAGCCCTTCCTGGAGGCGGCGCGGCAGGTGCGTCACGACCTCGGCCGGGAAAACGTGTTCTTCCTGCACGTGTCGCTGGTGCCCTACCTGGCCCCCTCGGGGGAGCTCAAGACCAAGCCCACCCAGCACTCGGTGGCCGCGCTGCGCAGCATCGGTATCACCCCGGACGCGCTGATCCTGCGCTGCGACCGCGACGTCCCCGAGCCGCTGAAGAACAAGATCGCGCTGAGTTGCGACGTCGACATCGACGGCGTCATCTCCACCCCCGACGCGCCGTCGATCTACGACATCCCCAAGGTGTTGCACCGCGAGGAACTCGACGCGTTCGTGGTGCGCCGCCTCAACCTGCCCTTCCGCGACGTGGACTGGACCGAATGGGACGACCTGCTGCGCAGGGTCCACGAACCACACGAGACGGTGCGAATCGCGTTGGTGGGCAAGTACGTCGAGCTTTCCGACGCCTACCTGTCGGTCACCGAGGCGCTGCGCGCCGGCGGGTTCAAGCACCACGCCAAGGTCGAAATGGTGTGGGTGCCCTCCGACGACTGCGCGAACGCCGCCGACGCCGCCACCGCGCTGAGCGACGTGCACGGGGTGCTGATCCCCGGCGGTTTCGGCATCCGCGGCATCGAGGGCAAGATCGGCGCCATCCGCCACGCCCGCGGGCGCGGGCTGCCGGTGCTGGGCCTGTGCCTCGGGCTGCAGTGCATCGTGATCGAGGCCGCGCGCTCGGCCGGTCTCACGGAGGCCAACTCGGCCGAATTCGAGCCGGGCACACCGGATCCCGTCATTTCCACGATGGCCGATCAGGAGCAGATCGTCGCCGGTGAGGCCGACCTCGGCGGCACCATGCGGCTCGGGGCCTACCCGGCGGTTCTGGAGCCGGATTCGATTGTGGCCCAGGCGTATGGCGATACCGAGGTGTCCGAACGCCACCGGCACCGCTACGAGGTCAACAACGCCTACCGCGAACGGATCGCCGAAAGCGGACTGCTTTTCTCGGGGACCTCGCCCGACGGCCACCTCGTCGAGTTCGTCGAATACCCGCCCGACGTGCACCCGTTCATCGTCGGCACCCAGGCCCACCCCGAGCTCAAGAGCCGGCCCACCCGGCCGCACCCGCTTTTCGTCGCGTTCGTCGGCGCGGCCCTCGACTACAAGGCGGGCGAGCAGCTGCCGGTGGAAATCCCCGAGCAGTCGTCCAACGGCAACCAGCACCGAGACAGCGTTGCGCGGCCGCTACCCGAGCCCGCGGCTCGTGGCTGAACACGTCTTCGAGACGGCGTCATCCGAAACGCTGTACACCGGAAAGATTTTCGCGCTGCGCCGCGACCAGGTCCGGATGCCCGGCGGCAAGCTCGTCACCCGGGAAGTGGTCGAGCACTTCGGCGCGGTGGCCGTGGTCGCGATGGACGACGACGGCAACATCCCGATGGTCTATCAGTACCGGCACGCGTTCGGCCGGCGGCTGTGGGAGCTGCCCGCCGGGCTGCTCGACGTCGGCGGCGAGCCTCCGCAGCTGACCGCCGCCCGGGAGCTCCACGAGGAGGCCGGGCTGCAGGCCGACACCTGGCGGGTGCTCGTCGACCTCGACTCCACGCCCGGTTTCAGCGACGAATCGGTGCGCGTCTACCTGGCCACCGGGCTCACCGAGGTGGACCGCCCCGAAGCGCACGACGAAGAGGCCGACATGACGCTCGAGTGGTATCCGCTCGCGGAGGCCACCCGCAGGGTGCTCAGCGGCGATATCGTCAATGCCATTGCCGTTGCCGGGATTTTGGCCGCCCACGCGGTGACCGAAGGGATCGCGGAGGCGCGCCCGCCGGACAGCCCATGGATCGACAAGCCGACCGCGTTCGCCGCGCGGAAGGCCGCGCAATGACGGCGGTGGCGCTGGACACGCAACTGCAGGGCTATCTCGACCACCTGACCATCGAGCGGGGCGTGGCGAAAAACACGCTGAGCTCCTATCGCCGCGACCTGCGCCGCTACAGCAAGCACCTGTCCGACCGCGGAATTCACGATCTGGCCAAGGTCGGCGAGGACGACGTCAGCGAGTTCCTGGTGGCGCTGCGCCGCGGCGACCCCGAAGCCGGGGCGGTGGCGCTGTCGGCGGTGTCGGCGGCGCGGGCGCTGATCGCGGTGCGCGGCCTGCACCGGTTCGCCGCCGCCGAAGGCCTCGCCGAACTGGACGTCGCGCGGGCCGTCCGGCCGCCGACGCCCGGCCGTCGGCTCCCCAAGAGCCTGACGATCGACGAGGTGCTGGCGCTGCTGGAAGGCGCCGGCGGTGACGGCCCGAGCGACGGCCCGCTGACGCTGCGCAACCGCGCGCTGCTGGAGTTGTTGTACTCCACCGGATCTCGGATCTCCGAGGCCGTCGGCCTCGACGTCGACGACATCGACACCGAGGCCAGGTCCGTGCTGCTGCGCGGCAAGGGCGGCAAGCAGCGGCTGGTGCCCGTGGGGCGCCCCGCCGTGCAGACGCTGGACGCGTACCTGGTGCGCGGCCGGCCCGATCTGGCGCGCCGCGGCCGCGCGACGCCGGCCATCTTCCTCAACGCGCGCGGCGGCCGGTTGTCGCGGCAAAGCGCGTGGCAGGTGCTGCAGGACGCCGCCGAGCGAGCCGGCATCACGTCGGGCGTGTCGCCGCACATGCTGCGGCATTCCTTCGCCACCCACCTGCTGGAGGGCGGCGCGGACGTCCGTGTCGTGCAGGAGTTATTGGGGCACGCCTCCGTGACCACGACGCAGATCTACACGCTGGTCACCGTGCACGCGCTGCGCGAGGTGTGGGCGGGCGCCCACCCGCGAGCCCAATAGTTGGCGCGAGCAGACGCAAAAGCCCCCATTTCGTGTCGAAATGAGGGGCTTTTGCGTCTGCTCGCGGGGGAAACCTAGCCCAGGTATTCCGACTCCAGCACCAGGTCGGGCACCGTCGACTGGTATTCGAGGTGCGCCTTGTGTTCGACGGTGTTCCACAGCTTGCCCTGCTGCTGGCTCATGTATTCGCGGTACTTCGGCGCGCCGGGAATCCTGACGTTGTCGGCTACCACGACGGCGCCCGGGTGCAGCCAGCCCCGATCCACGATGCTCATCAGGTCGTCCAGGTAGGCGTCCTTGTCGTGATCCAGGAACACGAAATCCAATGCACCGGGAGCGAATCCGTGCTCGTTGGCCAGCGTGTCCAGGGTGCGCCCGCCGTCGCCGATGGTGCCGACGACACACGTCACCCGGTCGGCCACACCGGCGTGCTCCCAGATCTTTCGGGCGTTGGCGGCGTTGGCCTCGGCGAGCTCGACGGAATACACCTTGGCGGCCGGAGCGGCGCGGGCGATCCGCAGCGCGCCGTAGCCGCAGTACGTGCCCAGCTCGAGCGCCAGCGCCGGATCGGCCCGCCGCACCCCCGCGTCGAGCAGCAGCCCCTTCTCGTCGCCGACGTTGATCAGCATCGACTTCTCGTAGGCGAACTTGTCGATGGTGGCCAGCACGTCGTCGATGTCGCCGGCTCGGGCGTTCTTGAGGACGTATTCGACGGCGGCCGCCTCGCGCCCGTCGCCGAACTGGCCCGTGGTGGTGAGGTTGCGCGCGCCGGTGGCCATCCGCCACACCGACCACCGGAGGATAGGCAGTCGTCGCTTGAGGTTCATGAACAACCACGATAGTGCGGTCCGCAAAGTGCTAGCGGATGCGATGGCACTTTTGCGATCCAGCCATGACCTTACCAATGTTGCTGGTGTGACTGAAGTTGACTCCCCTTACGGATGGGTGGCCCCATCTGCGATTTCCGCTCATATTGGCTGGTGACTTGCCTGCGGGTCGCCCGGGTTTGATGCGCGAAGCCGTTAGACTTCCCTGCGATGTTCACCTCTCGAACACGCCGGGCGTGATGACCGAGCACCCGGACGACGGCGTCGAGATCGGCTTGACGGGACGCCCCCCGCGGGCGATCCCCGAGCCGGCGCCGCGCACCTCGCACGGCCCCGCCAAGGTCGTCGCGATGTGCAACCAGAAGGGCGGCGTCGGGAAGACCACGTCGACGATCAACCTGGGCGCCGCGCTCGCCGAGTACGGCCGGCGGGTGTTGCTGGTGGACATGGACCCGCAGGGCGCCCTGTCCGCGGGCCTGGGCGTGCCGCACTATGAGCTGGAGAGGACCATCCACAACGTGCTGGTGGAACCGCGGATGTCGATCGACGACGTGCTGCTGTCCACCCGGATCAAGCACATGGACCTGGTGCCCAGCAACATCGACCTGTCGGCCGCCGAGATCCAGCTGGTCAACGAGGTGGGCCGCGAGCAGACCCTGGGCAGGGCGCTGCACCCGGTGCTGGACCGCTACGACTACGTGCTGATCGACTGCCAGCCGTCGCTGGGCCTGCTCACCGTCAACGGCCTGGCCTGCTCGGACGGCGTGGTGATCCCGACCGAGTGTGAGTTCTTCTCCCTGCGCGGCCTGGCGCTGCTCACCGACACCGTCGACAAGGTCCGCGACCGGCTCAACTCGAAGCTGGAGATCAGCGGCATCCTGCTCACCCGTTACGACCCGCGCACCGTCAACGCGCGCGAGGTGATGGCCCGCGTTGTGCAGCGGTTCGGGGACCTGGTGTTCGACACCGTGATCACCCGGACCGTCCGGTTCCCGGAGACAAGCGTGGCGGGCGAACCGATCACCACGTGGGCGCCCCGATCGACCGGCGCCATCGCCTACCGCGCGCTGGCCCGCGAGTTCATCCACCGATTCGGCGCGTGAACGGAACCGCCAACGGTCAGAGCCCAGCCAAGAACGGCTTCCAGGTCCGCCTGACCAACTTCGAGGGGCCGTTCGATCTGCTGCTGCAGCTCATCTTCGCCCATCGCCTCGACGTCACCGAGGTGGCGCTGCATCAGGTCACCGACGACTTCATCGCCTACACCCGCGAGATCGGTTCCCAGCTGGGGCTCGAGGAGACCACGGCCTTCCTGGTGATCGCCGCGACGCTGCTCGACCTCAAGGCCGCGCGCCTGCTGCCGGCCGGGCAGGTCGACGACGACGAGGACCTGGCGCTACTGGAGGTGCGCGACCTGCTGTTCGCCCGACTGCTGCAGTACCGGGCGTTCAAGCACGTCGCGGAGATGTTCGCCGAGCTGGAGGCCGCCGCGCTGCGCAGCTATCCGCGCGCGGTGTCGCTGGAGGACCGGTTCACCGAACTGCTCCCCGAGGTGATGCTCGGCGTCGACGCCGAACGGTTCGCCCAGATCGCCGCGGTCGCGTTCACCCCGCGCCCGGTTCCGACGGTGGCCGTCGGGCATTTGCTTGACGCCAGTGTCTCGGTTCCCGAGCAGGCCGGGAAGCTGCTGGCAATCCTGGAGGCCCGGGGCAGCGGCCACTGGGCGACGTTTTCCGAGCTCGTCGCCGACTGCCAGGCGCCGATGGAGGTCGTCGGGCGCTTCCTTGCGCTGCTCGAGCTGTATCGGACCCGGACGGTAGCATTCGACCAGTCAGAGCCGCTTGGCGTGCTCCAAATTTCGTGGACCGGGGAACGGCCGACCAGCGAGGCCCTGGTAGAAGTGCGGGACGAATGACTCGCGCCGGCGACGATGCAGAGCGCAGCGATGAGGAGGAGCGGCGCCGATGACCGAAGAGCTGCCCGAAGAGCTGCCCGAAATCGATCTGGGGATCGATATCGCCGAGGCGGCGCCGATGGATGCCGAGGAACTCGGCTCAGTGCTGGAGGCGCTGCTGCTAGTGGTCGACACCCCGGTCACCGCCGAGGGGCTGGCCGCGGCCACGCAGCAACCCGTCTACCGGATCGCGGCCAAGCTGCAGCAGATGGCCGAGGAGCTCACCGAACGCGACAGCGGAATCGATCTGCGGCAAAACAGCGAGGGCTGGCGGATGTACACCCGCGCCCGATACGCGCCCTACGTGGAGAAGCTGCTGCTGGACGGCGCGCGATCCAAGCTCACCCGGGCCGCCCTGGAGACGCTGGCCGTGGTCGCCTACCGCCAGCCCGTGACGCGCGCGCGGGTCAGCGCGGTGCGCGGCGTCAATGTCGACGCCGTCATGCGCACCCTGCTGGCGCGCGGCTTGATCACCGAGGCCGGCGTCGACGACGACACCGGCGCGACGACGTTCGCCACCACCGATCTGTTCTTGGAGCGCCTGGGGTTGACGTCGCTTGCCGACCTTCCCGACATCGCGCCGCTGCTTCCCGACGTCGACACGATCGAGGACCTGACCGAATCCCTGGACAGCGAGCCACGTTTCATCAAACTCGCGGGCGGTTCGGCGTCCGAGCAGTCGCTGTCCTTCGATGTGGACAAGGATTGATGGCCGAAACTGAAGGGGTTCGCCTACAAAAAGTCTTGTCCCAGGCTGGAATTGCCTCGCGGCGGGCGGCCGAGAAGCTGATCATCGACGGCCGCGTCGAGGTGGACGGGCAGGTGGTGACCGAGCTGGGCACCCGGGTCGACCCGGACGCCTCGGTGATCCGCGTCGACGGGGCCAGGGTGGTCGTCGACGACTCGCTGGTGTACCTGGCGCTGAACAAGCCACGCGGCATGCACTCGACCATGTCCGACGACCGTGGCCGGCCGTGCATCGGCGACCTGATCGAGCGCCGAGTCCGCGGCAACAAGAACCTCTTTCACGTCGGGCGGCTGGACGCCGACACCGAGGGGCTGATCCTGCTGACCAACGACGGCGAGCTGGCGCACCGGTTGATGCATCCGTCCCACGAGGTGCCCAAGACGTACCTGGCGACGGTGGCGGGGACGGTGCCGCGCGGGGTGGGCAAGAGGCTGCGGGCCGGGATCCAGCTGGACGACGGGGTTGCGCGGGTCGACGACTTCGCGGTGGTGGACGCCATCCCGGGCAAGACGTTGGTGCGCTTGACATTACACGAAGGACGCAACCGCATCGTGCGCCGGCTGCTGGGCGCCGCCGGCTTCCCGGTGGAGGCGCTGGTGCGCACCGACATCGGCGCGGTGTCGCTGGGCGAGCAGCGCCCGGGCAGCATCCGGGCTTTAAGGCGCGACGAGATCGGGCAACTGTACAAGGCGGTCGGCCTGTGAGTGCTGTAGTTGTCGCCATCGACGGCCCGGCGGGCACCGGAAAGTCCTCGGTGTCAAAGGGTTTGGCCCGCGCGCTTGGGGCTCGCTACCTGGACACCGGGGCGATGTACCGGATCGTGACGCTGGCGGTGTTGCGCGCCGGGGTCGATCCGGACGATGCCGAGGCCGTCGAGGCGATCGCGTCGACGGTGCAGCTGTCGGTCAGCTACTACCCCGACGGCAACGGCTGTTACCTTGCCGCGGAGGATGTTTCGACCGAGATCCGCGGCGACGAGGTCACCCGGGCGGTCTCGGCGGTGTCGTCGGTCCCCACCGTGCGCGCCCGGCTGGTGGAGCTGCAGCGGGCCATGGCCGAGGGCTCGGGCAGCGTCGTCGTCGAGGGCAGGGACATCGGAACCGTGGTGTTGCCCGACGCGCCCATCAAGATCTTCCTCACCGCCTCGGCCGAAACCCGGGCCAGGCGCCGCAACGACCAAAACGTCGCGTCGGGTCTGGCCGACGACTATGAGGGCGTGCTGGCCGACGTGCGCCGCCGCGACCATCTCGATTCCACCCGGGCGGTGTCGCCGCTGCGCGCGGCCCCCGACGCGGTGGTCGTCGACACGAGCGACATGATCGAGGCGCAGGTGATCGCCCACCTGCTCGAGCTGGTGCGGCAGAAAAGTGGGGCGGTGCGATGACTCAGGACGGCACCTGGGCCGACGAAAGCGATTGGGAGCTCACCGATTCCGGCCTGGAGGACGCCGACGAGGGCGGCCCGGCGCCCGTTGTCGCGGTGGTGGGCCGGCCCAACGTCGGCAAGTCGACCCTGGTCAACCGGATCCTGGGCCGGCGCGAGGCGGTGGTGCAGGACATCCCCGGCGTGACGCGTGACCGCGTCTCCTACGACGCGCTGTGGACCGGGCGGCGGTTCGTCGTGCAGGACACGGGGGGATGGGAGCCCGATGCCAAGGGCCTGCAGCAGCTGGTGGCCGAGCAGGCGTCGGTGGCCATGCGCACCGCCGACGCGGTGATCCTGGTGGTCGACGCGACCGTCGGCGCGACCGCGGCCGACGAGGCCGCCGCGCGCATCCTGCTGCGCTCGGGCAAGCCGGTCTTCTTGGCCGCCAACAAGGTTGACAGCGAGCGGGGCGAGGCCGACGCCGCGGCGCTGTGGTCGCTGGGGCTCGGTGAGCCGCATGCGATCAGCGCGATGCACGGCCGTGGTGTCGCGGATCTGCTCGACGAGGTGCTGGCCGCGCTGCCCGAGGTGTCCGAGGCGGCGCCGGCGGCGGGCGGTCCGCGGCGGGTGGCGCTGGTCGGCAAGCCCAACGTGGGCAAGAGTTCGTTGCTGAACAAGCTTGCGGGAGACCAGCGTTCGGTGGTGCACGAGGTCGCCGGGACGACGGTGGATCCGGTGGATTCGCTCATCGAATTGGGCGGCAAGGTCTGGCGGTTCGTGGACACCGCGGGTCTGCGGCGGAAGGTCGGCCAGGCCAGCGGGCACGAGTTCTACGCGTCGGTGCGCACCCACTCGGCCATCGATGCGGCAGAGGTGGTGGTCGTGTTGATAGACGCGTCGCAGTCGCTGACCGAGCAGGATCAGCGGGTGCTGTCGATGGTGATCGAGGCCGGCCGCGCGCTGGTGCTGGCATTCAACAAGTGGGACCTGGTCGACGAGGACCGCCTCGATTTGCTGGAGCGAGAGATCGACCGCGAACTGGCGCAGCTGCGCTGGGCGCAGCGGGTCAACATCTCCGCCAAGACGGGCCGCGCCGTGCAGAAGCTGGTGCCGGCCATGGAGACCGCGCTGGCGTCCTGGGACGCCCGGATCTCCACCGGCCAGCTGAACACCTGGATCAAGGAGGTGGTGGCGGCGACGCCACCCCCGGTGCGCGGGGGCAAGCAGCCGCGCATCCTGTTCGCCACCCAGGCCACCGCCCGGCCGCCGACGTTCGTGCTGTTCACCACCGGCTTCCTCGAGGCCGGCTACCGACGCTTCCTGGAGCGGCGGCTGCGCGAGACGTTCGGGTTCGAGGGAAGCCCTATCCGGATCAACGTGCGGGTGCGCGAAAAGCGGGGAGCCAAGCGCCGCTGAGCGCTTCAGTGTGCACTCACGCATTTGCGTGTGCACTCACGCATTCCGGTGTGAACCCACAGCGGAAATCCGGCGATTTTTCCGCCCTCAGCACACACTCAAGGCCCAGGATTCACACTCATCGCTCCCGCGAGGCCATGGCGGGGTGGCCTGGTGGGCTGCGGTAGGCTGTCGACCTGCTGCCGGTGATTCAGGCGGCATCCGGGCTGTGGCGCAGTTTGGTAGCGCACTTGACTGGGGGTCAAGTGGTCGCAGGTTCAAATCCTGTCAGCCCGACCGCAGAAATCCGCTCTGACCTGCACGGATGCT
>NZ_JAOPWB010000143.1 GCF_025965855.1 Mycobacterium sp.
GATAGCTGGTTTGGATTCCTCCGGCATCGATGGTGCCTGACTTTAACGCGATCCGCGCGACGGGTGCTGTCATCGCGAGCCTCCTTCCTTGAACACCGCAAAACACTTGTTGGAGTTGAAGACATCGGAAGTGACGAGCTCCGACCACGAAAGGTCCAGGCCGAGTTGGTCGACCGCGCCGGTCAGGCAGAACCAGTTGAGCATTTCGTGCTGCCCGGAGTCGACGATGTCGCGGCTGGGGGTGGCCTGCCAGGTCGTGTAGTCCCGGTCGACGAACAGCTGATACAGCCGACGGTCGGCGGCGGTGTCAGGGGTGACGTGCCAGGTCTTGTCGGTCAGGAACGCGTGCGACCAGCTCGAGGACGCCACCAGCGCCACCCGCAGGTCGGTGTCGCGGAACGCCTGTGCGACGGCGCGGCCCAGCGCGAAGCAGCGGGCGGGCGTGGGCCCGGACGGGTCGAGGCGTTCATCGGCGATGTCCGCGAAACGCGCCAAGCCACCCCGACGGGCGATCGCATGCTGCCCGTAGCAGTTCACTGTGATGGGAATGAGCCGGTACTCGAAACGCGCGCCGGCGTTGGGATAGTCAAGGAACAGTTGGGTATTGACGATCGCGTGCGGAAAAGGAGCGTCGCTGCGCTTCCGGTAGGAGTAGGCCATGTCGAAGCCCCGGCCGATCAGGTCGTCGGTGAGCCGGCGGGCGCCCTCGGGGTCGCCGTGCAGAGTGATGGCGGCGTCGTCGGGAAGGCCCCAGGCGTTCGGGCTGCCGCGGTGGGTCATCAGCTCGAAGGGGTTGACCTCGACATCGTCGTAGGCCAGCACGCAAAACGGCGGGACGACCTCTTCGCGGAAGTTTTCGTACTGGTCGTCGCCCCATACCACCAGAACGTCAGGCGCGAATTTGTCAAGGACGTCACGACACCGAGATAGGTTCTCCACCAGCAGTTTTCGGTGATGCGCCGCAGCGGCGACACCGCCGTCCGCGTCCCATTCGGCGCGCATCGACGCTGACCAGTTGGCGGGATCCTTTGCCTCGGCGGGAATGTCGGGATCAGCCAGCGTCCAGTGCAACAGGTCCGCCATGTGCTCGTCGGTGCCGGCCAGTAGCGGATAGTGTGTCAGGCCCAGACCCAGGAAGTGGGCCATAGTGCTCCTCCAAATTGGTGCGGCAGATCCTGCGATGCAGGTCGGTGGGCAGGGTGGCGACGATGTCGTCGATGGGTTCGGGCATCGCCGGGAATGGGTAGTCGGATCCGAAGACGACGTGGTCGGGGCCGAAGACGTCGACTGCTGCGTACAGCGCTTGGCGGTTGTATGTCAAACTGTCGCACCACAGCTGTCGGGCCAGGCGACTCGGCAGGTCGGGCGAGTCGGCGGGCATGCCGGCGATGATCGCGCCCTTGTCGAGTCGTCCGATCATCGCGGGCAGCGCGCCTCCGCCGTGCGCCAGGCAGATTCGCACTTCAGGTCGGCGCTTGAGGGCCCCGTGGGCGATGAGTGCCGCCGCCGCCACCGCCGTTTCGGTCGGCATTCCTGCGCCGAAGCCCAGTCCGAGCTCGGTCACCCTGGCGGGTAAGTCCTGGTCACTGGGATGGACCAGGACCAGCGTGCCAAGCTCATGCGCGACGGCAAAGAACTGGTCCAGGCTCGGGTCGGCGAGTTCGATATCCCCGACCCGCGTGCCGATCTCGACACCGATGAAGCCGCTCTGGCGCACGCACCTGCGCATCTCGCCGACGGCGCGATCGGGATCCTGCAACGCGACGGCGCCCAGCGCAGCGAAGCGAGTTGGGTGGTCGTAGGTGATTCGGGCGAAGAACTCGTTTTGCGCCGACGCCAGTGCGGCAGCGCCGGCCGCCGACGCCTGATAGCAGAACGTCACCGGAATCGGGGAAAGAACTTGCATCCCAACGCCTTTGGAGTCCATATCGATGAGTCGGGCCCGTGGTGACCAGGACCGGTGATCGATCCGGCGGTAGTGCTGTCCACCGAACATTAGGTGCGCCTCGGTATCACCGGTGCGGTCGACGCTGGGCCAGAGGTCGTGCGGATAGGCGCGCCGAAGATCCAGCAGTTGATCGTCGATGGCGTGGGTGTGGACATCGACGAGGCCGGTGTGGGCGGATAGCTGAGCGTTGATGGTTGTGGCTCCGCGCGACTTTGGGACGGGCAGGTTTCGTCGAGGGTAAGCGATTATGCATACACAATTCAATATGTACATACACAATGTTGTGCGTCACATCGCGACGATGGTAGAGGTACCGATATGCAGGCGGGACCGATCCCGGGGGAGAGCAGGGAAGTGACCGGCGAGGTTAGGTCAGGGGTGCTGCGGAGTGTTCGGGGTGCGGTCCGGGTCGTCGGCACGGATCAGGTCTTGATCGTGGCGGTTGATGGCATCGACGAACGACGCCTGATCGTGCAGCGCGATGGCGGCCACGATGTCGTCGTGGACGTCGAGACTGCTCGTCAGCAGCGCCTTGTGGTCGCCGACGAACACCACCCGCGTCAGCACCGCCTTGATGCTGGTCACGATAAGGTGATGCATCCCCTCTAGAACCGGGATATGGGCCGCGGCCGCGACGACGCGGTGAAACGCGAGCACGGCGTCGAAGTACTGCTCGGCCTCGGTGGTGGCCCGCATCATGACCATGGCCGACCGCATTGCGGCGACGTCGTCGCTAGTCGCCCGTTCGAACGCCGCCTTGGTCAGGCCGAACTCGAGGTACAAACGCGCTTCGAAAAGGTCCAGGGGATGTGGAACGGAAGCCTGGAACCACAGGTCCAGCGCGCCGACATGGACTTGTGGCGGTGCGGTCGCCACCGTGATCCCGCCGCCTGGTCCCGGCCGGACCGCAACGAGGTCGCGATCGCGCAGGATGCGCAGCGTCTCGTTCATCACCGTAGGGCTGATGCCGAAGCGGTCCATGATCTCCGAGCGGCGACCGAGATGAGCGCCGACCGGCAGGCGGGCACTGAGGATTTCGTGTTCGAGATCAGCCGCGACGCGTTCGGCCCGAGAAGACCGCAGCGCAGGCTCGTGACGTGGCACGCGCAGCCTCCTTCGCATCGCTCGGCGCCGCAGTGGCGCCGGGTATAGCAAGTTTCCCAGATGAACCGAAGTGAGGAGTCCAGACCGTGGACCGATCAACTGGCCGAGAAGCCTACCGCGCGTGCCGCGACATCCTGGTGCGACACCGCGACGACTACGACGCCGCAGTCGCGGCGTTCCGCTGGCCCGACATCGGCGACCGGTTCAACTGGGCGCTCGACTGATTCGACCCCATCGAGGCGGGCAACCCGCGAACGGCGCTGCGCATAGTCATGCCGGCCACCACCGTACTGGGGCCCAAGGACCTCGCTGACCGCGTCGGTCGGGGAGCGGTGCGCCATGTCATCACCAGTGCCGACCAGGTCGACAAATTCGCTGACATCCCAGGGGATTTCGGCCGCATCGCGATCGGCGACGCTCCGCCTTCGTGGCGCCCGTACGGCTCGCCGACGCCGTGGCCATGCTGTCACGGCTCACCACCCAGACCGCGCGGATGACCCCACGCTGATCTACTTCACGTCCGGCACCACCAGCCAGCCGAAACTCGTGGAGCACACGCATAAGTCCTACCCTGTCGGCCATCTATCAAGGAGGTACTTCCTTGGATTACGTCCGGTGATGTGCACCTCAACATCAGCTCGCGGGGCTGGGCGAAGCACGCGTGGAGTTCGTTCTTCGCGCCCTGGATCGCCGAGGCGACGATCCAGTTCTATAGCTACACTCGTTTCGGCGCATCCCGCTTTCTGACGATGCTTCGGCGAGCCGACGTCACCTCGCTCTGTGTGCGCCGCCGACGGTGTGGCGCATGCTGGTTCAGGCCGATTTAGGTGCCAACCCTGCCGCGCTGCGGGAGGTGGTCGGTCCGGGTTCACCGGTTAAGCGCGGTTCGATGGGGCGGCCGCTGCCCGGCGTTGCGGTAGAGATCCTCGACCCGGTGAGCGGGCAGCAGGCCGGGAGGGTGAAATCTGTCTGCGGCTCGATCCGCGGCCGGTGAATCTCATGTCCGGCTATCTCGGCGGCGATGGCGGCAGCACCTGTTCGAGGCTGCTGTGGTACCGGCCCCCGACCCAACCAGGTTGGCCGTGCCCAAGGCCTATATCAGCCTGGCGGCCGGGTAGGCCCCCGATCGGGCCACCGCCGACACAATTTTCGCCCATGCAGACCGAAACCTTGCACCCTATCAACGCATCCGGCGCATTGAATTCATGGAACGACCTAAGACCATCTCCGGCAAGATCCGGCGTGTCGAGCTGCGGACTCGCGAAAACACTTGCGACCAAACGATTTGACGTATGAATATCGCGATCGCTGAGCCGGGACCAGTTTGCAACAGCGTGCAGCTCGGCTTCCATCATCGCCCGATGCCCGATGCCCGATGCCCGATGCCCGATACCCGCCAACCGCTTATTGCATGCGCGCATAACAAACGAACAGCCGGACGAGTGGAAAGTGACCCCGATGGGGGACCCATTATCCCTCTTGGTGGAGCAGTCACCGGACTGCGCGCCTCGCTAGCGTTCCAGCATGCCGCCGGCTGATCGTGACCATCTGCAGGTGCGGGCGACTAGGGGCGTCTTCACGCTGCTGGTCGGCCGACGCTGCTTACGTCGCGACCGCCCCAGACCGACAGTGCGGTGCACCGACCTCATGCCCGCGTCGCGGGAGCACCGGTGTTGACAGCTTATGCGGCTACCAAGCCCGTCCGCGCGGTGGGCGGCTTCTTCGCGATGTCACTGGACACTTTCGTATTGATATTCAGGCCGCCGTTCGCCTGGCGTGAATACCTTCTTCAGAGCTGGTTTGTGGCGCGGGTGTCAATGGTGCCGGCACTGATGATGACGCTCCCGTATTCGGTGATCTTGACGTTCATCTTCAACATCCTGCTGACCGAAATCGGTGCCGGGGATTTCTCCGGAACGGGCGCGGCGATCGGCACCGTGAACCAGATCGCACCTATCGTCACGGTGCTGGTGGTAGCCGGCGCGGGTTCCACCGCGATGTGCGCCGATCTGGGTGCGCGGACAATCCGCGAAGAACTCGACGCGATGCGGGTGCTGGGCATCAACCCCGTCCAGAGGCTGGTGGTCCCACGCGTGCTGGCGGCCACCACGGTGGCTTTGGCACTGGAAGCGGCGGTGACCGTGGTGGGTCTTGTCGGCTCATTCTTTTTCACCGTGTATGTCCAGCACGTCTCGGCGGGTGCGTTCGTGACCGGTCTGACGACGCTCACCGGCCTTGCCGACGTCATCGTCTCGATGGTCAAGGCGACGCTATTCGGGATGGCGGCAGGCCTGATCGCCTGCTACATGGGCATCTCGGTCGGCGGTGGTCCGGCCGGTGTCGGTAACGCGGTCAACGAGACCGTGGTGTTCACCTTCATGGTGTTGTTCGCGATCAACGTCATCGTGACCGCCGTCGGTATCCAGTTCACGGTGTCATGAGGTGAACCGATGACGCTTAGCGTTCCGAGCAAGCTCCATCCGCGGCTGCAGCGCACGACGAACGCCGTGGTGGGCGAGTGGAATCGGGTCGGATCGCAGATGCGGTTCTACGCCGCGACGCTCGCTTCGATTCCCGATGCTGTCGTCAATTACCGTACCGAGACGCTGCGGCTGATCGCGCAAATGGGGTTGGGCGCCGCAGCGCTCGCGATGATCGGCGGGACCGTCGTGATAGTCGGCTTCCTGACGATGACCACCGGCGCCTTGGTGGCGGTGCAGGGCTACAACCAGTTGCAGTCCGTCGGTATCGAAGCCCTCACCGGGTTCGCGTCGGCGTACTTCAATGTCCGGCTCATCGTGCCCGGAACCGCCTCTGTCGCGCTGTCGGCCACCATCGGTGCCGGCGCCACCGCCCAGATGGGTGCGATGCGGATCAACGAGGAGATCGATGCGCTCGAGGTGATCGGTATTCGCAGCGTCAGCTACATGGCGTCCACTCGGGTCGTCGCCGGCATCGTGGTGGTGATCCCGCTGTACTGCGTGGCCATCATGATGGCCTTCCTGGCCTCCCGGGCGGGCACCACCGCCATCTACGGCCAGGGATCCGGTGTCTACGACCACTATTTCAACACGTTCCTCAGTCCCCGCGACATCATCTGGTCGTTCTTACAAGTGGTGGCGATCACGATCGTGGTCATGCTGGTGCACACCTACTACGGGTACACCGCGCGCGGTGGGCCGGCCGGAGTTGGCGAGGCCGTGGGCCGCGCCGTGCGTACCTCGATGGTGGTCGCGGCGGTGGAGATCGTGATGATCACGCTCGCCGTCTACGGCCAGTCCGGCAACTTCCACCTGGCGAGCTAGTGGGATGAAACGCAAGCCAGGACAACACCGCATCCCCACCGCGTGGTGGACGGTGATCCTCTTGGCGGCAATCGCCGTGTTCATGTTCGTTACCACGACGGCCTTCGCGGGCACGTTCAGATCGTATGTGCCGGTGACCCTGACGTCGGACCGAGCCGGTCTGGTGATGGAGACCAACGCGAAGGTCATGCTGCGCGGCGTCCAGGTCGGCCGGGTCAGCCAGATCGGTGAGAGCAACAACGCGGCCAGCCTGAGGCTGGAGATCGACCCCGATCAGGTGCGGTACATCCCGGCCAACGTACAGGCACAAATCAGTGCCACCACCGCGTTCGGCGCCAAGTTCGTCGAGCTGGTGTATCCCGAGAACCCAAGCCCCAAGCGCCTGACCGCGGGGGCGGTGCTGCATTCCAAGAACGTCAGCACCGAGATCAACACGGTCTTCGAAAATGTCGTGGACCTGCTCAACGTGATCGATCCGGTCAAGCTGAACGCGGTGCTGACTGCGGTGGCCGACGGAGTGCGCGGACAAGGCGACCGGATGGGCGAGGCTACCACCGACCTCAACCAGGTGCTGCTGGCGCTCAACGCGCGCAGCGACACCATCCGTGCGGACTGGCGCTCCTTCAAGAACTTCAACGACACCTATAACACGGCCGCCCATGACATCTTGACGATCCTGAACGCCGCAAGCACGACGAGCACCACCGTCGTGAACCACTCGAGTGCGCTGGACTCCTTGCTGCTCAACGCCATTGGCTTCTCGAATGCCGGGACCAATCTGCTCGGCACGAGTAGAGACAACCTCGTCGCATCGGTCAACACGCTCGAGCCGACGACGAACCTGCTTTTCAAATACAGCCCGGAGTACACCTGCTTCCTGCAGGGCACCACGTGGTACCTCGACCACGGGGGCTATTCGGCGTGGGGCGGCGCCGACGGCCGGACGCTGCAACTCGATGTCGCCCTGTTGCTGGGCAACGACCCCTATGTCTATCCCGACAACCTGCCGATTGTCGCGGCCAAGGGAGGACCCGGAGGCAAGCCGGGGTGCGGGTCGCTGCCGGATGCCACGAAGAACTTCCCGGTGCGCGAGCTCGTCACCAACACCGGTTGGGGAACCGGGCTGGATATCCGGCCCAACTGGGGCATCGGTCATCCGTGCTACGCGCAATGGTTCCAGGTGACCCGCGCCATGCCGCAGCCGCCCAGCGTCCGCCAGTGCATCCCCGGGCCAGCGGTTGGGCCGGAGCCATACGGCAATGGGGCGCCGCCGTTCAACGCGACGCTGTACGGGCCGGGCGGGGTGCCGCTGTGGCCGGGAGTAGCGCCGGCACAGCCCAACCCGGGGCCCGCGCAGCCGACCGAGAACGGCCAGAC
>NZ_JAOPWB010000160.1 GCF_025965855.1 Mycobacterium sp.
GCCAACAACGCCGGCGCCACCCCCACCGGCACATCCACACCCACACCCGACCAACCCGACACCAGATCCCGCTCCCCAGAATCCAGCAACGACACCTCACCCACCACCACCGACGCATCAGCGACCAGGAGGCGGTTTAGCAGCATTTCGAATCGGGTTACGTGCCTGGCGATTTCCTCGGCGGTGTACCGCTCCGGGTTCCACGCGAACTGAATCCGCGGCGTACCGTCACCCAGCCATGGGTAGACGTTGATCGCGATGTCTTGCACAGGATTGGTGGTCAGCACGTCGTAGGTCACTTGCGAAGGTCCGAAAGCGAACGGCGTCGCGAAGTTCAAAACGTTGACTACAGGGCCGAATTCGACATTCATGTCGAGGCGCGTCCCACCTGCGATGAGCTCGGGCCAGCGCCGGAACTGTTGATGGCGCAGCGCTCCGATCAGGGCCGTGCCGACCCGGTCCGTCACCGCACCGATGGTGTCGCAGTCTTCGACGCAAACGAGCAGCGGCACCAGGTTAGACACCATGCCCGTACTCTTCTTCAGCGCCGCGGTGGTCCGCGCCGACACCGGTAAAGACATTGAAATGGTCCGACGACCGGTGGTTTTCGCGAGAAATATTGCCGTCGCGGTGACTACCCTTGCAACGTCGAACTGACCATCCGACAGTTGATGGGTGCAGACCAGCTCGCGAACCGAGGGGTGGCGTGGGGCCACCGACCTTTGCGCGCCCGCCAGGTCAGTGACGTTCAGAGGTCCGCGTACGACCGTCTTCCAGTACTCGGCATCGGCCCGACTCCGCGACGATCCTTGATATTTCCGTTCTGATTCGCGTATCAGCCCGAATGCGGAGAAGTCGACTTCGCCGGTGTCGGGGGGCACCGACCCGGAGTAGACCGCCGCGACGTGCCGGATCAGATTGTCGGCGCCGAACCCGTCGAACAAGACGTGGTGGGTTCGGAGGTAGAAGTACGACAACTGGCCCGTGATGCGCAGCAGCACAAACTCGATGAGTCGGTCGCGGACCAAGTCGATCGGCCGACGGTAGTCGTTGTTCATCCAGCTACGGGCAGCGGCGACCGCGTCGGGTTCGTTTTGAAGATTGATGATTCGCAAGGCTTTGGGGAAGGAGCGGTCGACGATGAAGACCGGTTCGCCGTCCTCAACGGATAGCCGCGCGCATGGAGTGCCGAATCGCGTTGCCGCAGCTTCGCACGCGAGCATCAGCCTCTCGGCGTCGACGTGGTGGTCGACCGCGAGAAAAGCGCCGAAGTTGTACGGCGTTTCGGGCTGCAGTTGTTGGGCCGCCCATATCGCGCGCTGGGCGGCGGTCAACGGTCCGAGCTTTTCCGGTTGCGTCCCGTAATTGAGCATACTTATTACTGATTTCCTTAATTAGGCGGCGTCCGCCGACCCACTGCAGTTTCTTGTACGTGCCGGGCTATGTGACGCTTATTTGTCGATGATTAGGTCTTCTAAACGGCACGATTCCTGGGTAAGCACGTCCATGAGCCGCTCGATGAAGGCTTGCTCGAGACCCATCAACCGACCCTCTCTGATCGACTTCGCACGGACGTGCTCCAGCCGGTGCGGCTGCATCATCGGGACGCTTCCCTGCCGTTTGAGTTCGGCGATCTCCGCGCACAGCCGCATACGCTCGGCAATCACGGCGATCATCGCAGTATCGAGCTGATCAAGACGCTGGCGGCACCTGTCCAGCGCAAAGCCGACATCCCGCGTTCGAGTACTGTGCGCAAGCTCTTCTGTCACCGCAATTCTCCATTCCTACTCATTGACGTCGAGTACCTTGACTTCATTGCACATCGGGGGCGTGTGCCGGCACGCAGAAGTCAAGGCGCGACCTTCTCAGGGGTCGAGTTGGCGACTCGGGCCGTCGCTTGTATGCATTCCAGAAGGGCCTGCGCCTTAAGGCGTATTTCCGCCAGTTCTTCCTCTATGTCAGACAAAGCAACTATCGCGCCGCCGGTGCCGATGGTGATCTGATCGTCATGGACGACCATCGTCCGGATGACGATGTTGAGGTCGACGGCGCCGGTCAAGGAAAAGTAGCCGATCGCGCCCGAATAGATCCCGCGAGGGCCGCCTTCGAGTCTGTCGATGATTTGCATCGTCCGCCGCTTGGGCGCACCCGTCATGGATCCACCCGGGAAAATCGCACGCACACATTCAGCCGGCGACACGTCGTCCCTCAACCGGGCTCTGATCGTACTGACCAGCTGATGAACCGTGGCGTAAGTCTCGACTGCGAACATTCGCGGGACATGCACGGAGTTCACCTGCGCAACCTGCCCGAGATCGTTGCGGAGCAGATCGAGAATCATGAGGTTCTCCGCCCGGTCCTTCTCCGCGGTGCGCAATTCGTTCGCCAGCATCGCGTCTTCATCGGGGGTGCAGCCGCGGCGGCGAGTGCCTTTGATCGGTTTCGCTTCCATCATGCGGTCGGCGGATATTTTCACGAACCTCTCCGGAGATGCGCACAGCACATCAACTCCGGGAAACTGTAGGAGCGCGCCGTAGGGCACGGGATTGCGCCGCCGAAGATCACGGTAGGTGTCAAGCGTTTCGATTGCGGCGTTCACCGTGAGTGTGGTTGTCAGACAGACTTCGTAGGTCTCACCCGCCCGGATCTCCTTCAAGCACCGCCTTATATTGGCGGCGTACTTGGCGGAGTTTTCCCGTGCGACGGCAGGGACGAACACCGCCGTCGAGTTGAACTCATACTCCATGGGCTGGGCGCTGAGCGACGAGCGCACGACCCGTTCGGCGCGGTCTAGCCATGAGGCGGCCGAGGCCTCACCCCCGCTTTGTTGGCCCGTCAGGGTCAGGAGCCAAGTTTCACCGAGTTGGTGATCGATCACGGCGGCGCGATCGCAGAACACAAATCCGGCGTCCGGCAGGTCGGACTGGTGCACGGCATCGCCGCCGCACTCCGCCTTCATCTCGTATCCCAAGTAGCCGACGTAGCCCAGGGTGAAGTCGCACTCACTGCCAATTCCCGCCACTGTGCGCTCCGCGGTTTGCTGTCCGAGATAGTCGAAAATGCTTTGCCCGAGATGGGTGACGGTGCCGTCGCTATATCGCACATTCACGCCGCAATTGGCGTTTGCGGTCACCCATTCGCCGAGGGGGCCGCATCCGCCGAGGATCGAAAAGCGGGACAAACCTTCTATGACCCTCGAACTATCCAGCCAGAAGGCGCCCTCCTGATCGGCGAAGAGCCGCATGTAGACGCGCTCTGCATCGGGTTCGAGCTCAATGCGACGGCTGATCAACTGAAACCGCCCGCTCGGGGCTGGACCGTCGGCCGGCGATTCGAGACACTCACGGCGCGCATGAGCGCCCGAAGCCTGGGCCGAGATGTGCCTACGCGAGCGACAACGAGCCAACTGCAGAAAGTTGTCTATCAATTCGCGCCCATACTGCGTTGCGATCGACTCCGGGTGGAACTGCACGCCCCACTGCGCACGGGTGCGGTGCTCCACAGCCATGACAAGGTTATTGCCAGAACGATCCGTCGTGGAAGCGGTGATCCGAAGGGAATCCGGCACGTCGCCCACCGTGAGGGAGTGGTATCGCGTCGCGAGGAACGGTGACGGTATTCCGGCGAATATCCCACTGCCGTCATGCTGAATGGCGCTGATCCGCCCGTGCCATGGCTCGGGCGCGGAGGTTACAGCGCCCCCGTTCCAATAACAAAGCCCCTGATGTCCGAGGCAGACACCCAGCAGTGGGACGTCATAATCGAGCGCTAACCGGCTGATGCCGAAGTCGGACTCGAACTCGGGCCGCCCCGGACCGGGCGAGATGATCAACGCATCGAGGTTATCGCGATCGATCGATTGCCATGTCGAATAGTCATCGTTCCGTATCACCTGGACGCAACGCGTGGCAACGCTCGAGACCAACTGAAAAAGGTTGTAGGTGAACGAATCGTAGTTGTCGATGATGAGAATGGACACAGCATTATCCCTCCAACAGGATGGCGGTCGAGTTGCCCGATAGCGGGAAGCCTATGGTCGGCGAATGCCGGCCAACCCCGATTGGCATGTTTAGAGAGGTATGGCCGGGCGGATCGAGTAGTCGCAGTGGCCGAACACGGTACACAGCAGTTGCAGTGGGCAGCGAAAGCTTTGGCTGGCACGTATTACCGCTCGCCGCGAGGGAGATTGGAGCCAAACACCGTCCCGCCCGGTTGAACGGTGCCGGTGTCAACATCGCTATCAGCGAGTGTTGGCAGCAACCCCGTTGCTGCAATGGGCGAGTGAGATCTGCCTACCGATAACTGATTTCGTAATCGACGGCCCGAGGAATGGCGCATACGGAGGGATTTCCTCGGCCGCACACTCGACGCTGATCACCGATGGGCCGTCGACCTCGAGCGCCGTGCGCATCGCGGCGCCGAGTCCTCCGGGGTCCGCGACATCGACCGATGGAAGCCCCGGAAACATGGCAGCCAGACCGGCGCCGAGCCGGCTCGCCGTAAACCGGTTGTGGCTGTGCCGGTCGCCGTAGGCCAACTTCTCACTGGTCGCGCACATTGCGTGGGAGTTGTTGTTGAACAATATGAATGTCACCGGTAGCCGATACTGCACGGCGGTGTGCACCTCCATGCCGTGCATGAAGAAGGCGCCGTCTCCGGCGATCACGACGACGCGCCCGCGGGGCACTCGGACCTTCGCACGCGCGAACGCCATCCCGATGCCGGCCCCAAAGCTGTACCCCATGCCGCCCATACCGAGGCCGACCGCGAACCGGCCCATCCGCCGCACGGGCAGGTAATGCACGGCCGCCGCGCCGGCGTTGCCGGCGTCCACGACAATGTCGACGCTGTCTGGCAATAGCCGATCCAGAACGTTCATCGCGTCGCGGTAGCGCACGCCCGAACCGTCGAACAGCGGCGGGCTCAGCTCCGTGTGCGATACCACATCGGGCACCCGAACCCCGGTAGCGCGTCCACGCCCGATCAGCGCACGGGCCAGCGCCCGCAACGATGTCCGCAAATCATCGGTATGGACATGGGTGCACGGGATGTATGGTGGCTCGGATCCGATCGAGAGCGTATGCACCGTCGCCAGTGCATCGTCGAGGCCGGCGCGTGCCGTTACCGGCAGCCGGGTACCAACCACCAGACACAGGGCGCTGCCGGCCACCGCCTCCGCCACCCCCGGATGGCCCATGACGCCGGTGACCCCAAGCATCGAGGACGAGCCGAAACCCGGTGTCCCGGCGGCATCTTTGGCCTGCGGCACGCACGCTACCTGAGCGCGAAGCACCCCCCGCAGTGATGCCAGTTCGGCTCGTGCATCGTCGCGGACCACCTGCTCACCGGCGATGATCGTGATCGGTCCGGTGGCCCCCCGCAGCGCCTGAACGATCGGATGGGGGTCGCCGATGACGGGGGGCCGCTCGTGCTTGTGGCCGCCGTTGCGATCGTTGGTCCGTAAGCACGCCTTCTGGATGTCCTTGGGCAGCAACAGCACCGCGGGCCCGCCTGCTCGTGCCGCCGCGACTGCGGCCGGTAGAGCCGAGACGATCTCGGCCGGGGTCAGCACGCGCCGGCAGAAGACAGACACCCCGGAGAACAGCGCCTCGGCATTCAGCGATCCGTTGCGGCCGCTGGTGTCCTCGAAGCTGCCACGGCCGTCCAGCGCGGTCGGCGGCTGACCCACCAAGGCCAATACCGGCACGCGGCTGGCGAACGATTCCCCCAGTCCCGGAACAAGGTTCAGCGCGCCTCCACCGGACGTTGCCGCCATCACACCCAGGCCACCGCCGCTGCGACTGTACCCGTCGGCCATCGTGGCGGCGGAGAACTCGTGCTTGGCCAACACCGCGGTGATGTCCGAGCGGAGGAATGCGGCGTCGTAGAGGTCTTCGATGTTGGCGCCGTCGACCCCGAAGATGTGTTCGATTCCGATTGTCGCGAGATGACTGACGATATGGTCGACCACGCGGTGCCTCCTAGGCATGATTTCATCCTTTGGAGCGTCGTACCGATATCAACTGCAAGGACTGGCCCGTTCGCCTTGCATCCGCCCCCGACTGCACACTTTGACCGCTGCGCCGTGCCCCTGCGGTGCTGATCCAGAAGCGCGTGTGCTGCAACGGCATGGTGGGCAGCACCGGATGGGGTTCCGGCGGGTGCGGCGTCTCCGGCGGGTAAACGCCGTGGGTGGCATTGACGTTCGTGTGAAAGCGGAGTGTGTCGTCACCGTCGTGCCAGAGAGTGCCGACGCTGTGATGATGGGCCTCGCCCAGTGTTTCGGTGATGGCATGCGTCAGCATCGGATGCGGGCTGATTTCGATGAATGTGGCGTTGTTCTTCGCCGCCGCGGCGATGGCGCTGCTGAATTGCACCGGTTGGCGCAGATTCGCCACCCAATATTCGGCGTCGAGCACCGGCGTGCACGCGGTGTCGCTCACCGTGGAAATGAAGGGTACCGCCAGCTTCCCCGGTTTCAGGCCGGCCAACGCTGCGCGTAGTTCGGGCACGATGGGGTCCATCAGCGGGCTGTGCGAGGCCACCTCGACGTTCAGCCGTCGGGCGAACCGGTTACGCCGCCGGACCGCGGTGATCACCGCATCCACTTGGGCCGGCGGCCCCGCGACCACCGTTTGACGCGGCGAGGAGATGCCCGCCACAGCGACTCCGGGATAGTCACCGATCAGCCGCGCAGTCCTTGCGGCATCGAGCTCCAGTGACGCCATGGTGCCCCGGCCGGCCAGCCGGGCCATCAACCGCGACCGGATCGCGATCATCCGCAACCCCTCGGCTACGCTCAACGCCCCGGCCACCACGGCCGCGGTGACCTCACCCATCGAGTGTCCAACCACCGTATCGGGGATCGTCCCGTAGGCACGCCACAATTCGGTGAGCGCCAACTGCAGGCCCATTAATACCGGCTGCACCCGAGCCTCCCCGACCACCGGCCCGCCCGCAGCCAGCACCTGCTGCAGCGAAAAGCCCACCTCTTCAACGAATACGGGCTCCAACTCGGTCACAGCCGCCGCAAATTCCGGCTCGTCGGCCAACAGCTGACGGCCCATCCCCGCCCACTGCGATCCCTGACCGGAATACACGAACACTGTCCCCGGTGCACACGGCCCGTCGTGCGGGCCCACGACACCTTGGGCGGGCCGGCCTGTCGCCAGCGCCGCCAATCCGGCTACTGCCTGGGCGCAATCGCGCGCGCACACCGTGGCGAAAAAGGGATGCCAGGCCCGATGATGGTTGAGGGTGTGTGCCACGTCAGACAATCGCACCCCGGCGCCTTCACCAGTCATCCATTCAGCCATGACGCCGGCCATCGACGCGACACGCGCCGGCGTCCGGCCGAAGAGCACCAACGTGCTCACGGCCGGCTCACAATCGGGCACAATGGTCGCCTCGTCGAAGGTGTCCGTCATGCCGTCGCCCCCACGCGCTCGCTCGTGGTCGAAATCGGCGGAAACCGCCAGAGGCCAACCCGGGGAATGCTTTTAGCTGACGAATCCATTTGGCGGACCCCACCGGCCGTCCCCTCGGCAATGAATGTCATGCGGTGAACTGTATGGCGGCTGGGGACGGACTCGGCGCGATTAATCTGACTCGAGTGGTAAACGCGCGCACATAGAGTGGTGTGGTTGTCGCGTGACGTAGGAACTCCGGGTTTCGCTATCGGTTCGAGCGACCTGGCGCACCGGCCATAGTCGCTCGTGGCACGCGGCGACTCCACGCGACGCCGGTTGCCGGAGAAGCGGTTTGGAGACGCTGCGAAAACAGCGACCGGCGCGCCAGACTCAACCGGCCCGGTGGTGGTCGTGGGGCCCGTCGCTCAGCGCGTCGTTGCAATTTTCGGATAACGCGTTGTGTCCGGGTGCATCCCGACCCATTACCTGGACTAGCTGATCGCGATGGTTGATGCCGAGCTTGGTGAAGATGCGGTACAGGTGTCCCTCCACCGTGCGCACTGAGATGACCAACCGCTCTGCGATCTGACGGTTGGACAAGCCGGCGACCACCAGCATCACAATCTGGCGCTCGCGGCCGCTGAACGGTAGGGGTCGTGCGGCGGCCTCGAGCGCCGGTGTACGCAGTCCGCATTCGCCGGCCAGCCGGTAGGCCCACGTCGACGACTCGACTTCCTTGGCCCGGTCACCTCTGCGTGCATGCTCGCCGGCCGCCTGTGCTGACGCGTCGGCGGCAAGAGCGCATGAACCCATATCGGCGAACCGGCGTGCCGCGGCGTCGAGCACACTGCCGTCATGGCGGGCCAGGCCGCGTGCATGCGTGGCGACCACTTCCCCCAAGGGAGTGTTCATCGTTGCGGCGAGCTCCTCCAGTCGCGCAGCATGCCTACGATCGCCGAAGCGGACGGCCGTATGCAGGGCACGCATCTCCACGGCATGCATCCCGGCTTCTTGCGCGATCTGTGCCGCCTGCAACGCATGCGCCTGGGCGGTCACCGTTTCGCCGGCGGATGCCCGCTCCCAGGCCTGGGCAAGCTGCAACTCCGGCAAGAACACCGCGACCTGAGGCCCGTACGCTTCCTCGGCAATCCGCGACGCTGCGGCCGCTGCCTGGTGGTCTCCGCGGGCACCTTCGGCCTGGGCGTGCCGGGCGGCCACCAGGACCAACCACGGTGACGGAAAACCTCGCGACGACAGCTCCGAAATCGAATGGGCGAACGCAACGCTCGCGGATGACAGCTGACCGCGGGCAAGGTGTGTGAACCCAACCATGGCTTCGACCATCGCCTGTGCCGTAGGCACTCCCGCGGCCATCGCCGCGTAACGCTCGCAGATCCGCTCAGCCGCCGGATAGTCGCCGGCCGCCGTCGCGACCGAGACTTCGGCCACCCCAATGGCGAATTTCTGCGGTCCCGCTTTGCGCACCGTCGCTGCGCGCAACCCGGCATCGGCTATGCGCTTAACGTCGTCGAAGCGACCGGCGGCGGCCAACGCGCTCGCCGTCGGGGCAGCGGCCCAGGCGGTCGCGGTCGACGGTGCGTCGGACGCACATAAGCGTGGACCCATCGCCAGCGTCGACGCGACATCGCCGCTGAAGTAGGCAAATGACAATTCCAGCGCGTCGATAACGAGACCGATACCCGGCTCGGACGCGACACGGCTTCTCGCGTCGGCCAGTACGCGCTGCGCCGCTTCAATGCGTTGGCAAACCCAGAACAGGTTCGCTGCGCGCAGACAGCCCCACCGGGCTACCAGCCACGCGTCGGCGTTGTCGGGTTCGGCGTCGACCAGCACGGTCTCGGCTTCGTCGCCGCGCCCCTGCCAACTCACCGCCTCGGCGAGCACAAGTGCCGCGCGCAGACCGCCACCGCGATCGAAGGCGAACCGGGCCAATTCCTCTCCCAGTCCGATGTTCGACATCGCTACCGCATCCGCCGCCGCCTGGATGACCAATTCGAGATCCGGCTCAACGTCGCTTTTCATCATGAACTGCGCCAACCGGATTCGGCCGCGCAGGTCGGGCGAGCGCAGGCGCTGCCTCTCGGCCTGCAGGTATTTCCTGACGGCTTGCGCCAAGATGCCGTTGAGTTGGCGTGAGCGAACCACCCCGGCTTGCTCAAGTGCCACTTCACCGATGAAGGGGTCGTGCAATCTCGCGAGCGTCTGTGATCTGTCGGCGAACAACTGGATCATGCCGCGGCGTTCCAGGCGCGCCGCTGCGTCGGCATCACAGATTTCGCGCAGGACTTCCCACTCCAGCAGCTCCGCGGTGGCCAAGACCTCAACGACTTCCAACTCCTCTGGCGCAAGGGCTCGCAGCCGAAACTCGATGAGGTCGTAGAGTTCTCGGTCGGCGAGCAGCGGCCCTCGAAGTTGCCATTGGTCTCCCGTGCGGACCAGAGCACCCTTCTCGCGACTCGCGGTCAGCAAGCCCCGTAGCACCAGAAGGTTTCCGGAACTTCGGTCGTACAGTTCGTCGATCAAACGGGGCTCGACAGCGCCGCCGAGCACGGCGCTGGCCAGTACCCCGACCTGCTCTCGAGTGAATGGGTCGATATGGATGCTGAGCAACATCCGTTCTTTTATCAGCGCGGTGATGGCATCAAGGACCGGGTCCCCCAGCCCGATAGTCACGATCAAGCGCGCACTGCGGCTTGTTGCAAGCTGATTCACGAGTGTTGCGGACAACGGATCGAGTAACTGGGCGTCATCGACGACGACCACTAGATTGTCGTCTTGACCCAGCGTTTTATGTGCAGCAGCCAGCATGATGGCCGGTTCGTGCGCAACGTCTAAGGTCACCGCGCGAGAAAATGGGCCCAGCGGTACGGCGCGACCCGTACGGGTGCCCAAGGCAAAACGCACAGTCCGGCCGGCCGACGCCGCGGCTTTTGCCAACATGCGGGCCAGCGTCGACTTACCCACCCCGCTGTCGCCAACTAACGCAACCCCTTGAAAGTCGCCGCCGTTAAGTGCCGACAGCGCCTGCCGGAACTCCACGTCGCGCGCCACAACGGGCCACGTCCAACCATTTTCCCGCTGCACCGGAAGACGTACCTCCCTGCTGTCACCGCGATTGCAGCGGCGCCGAAACGCAAACTCTTCTTGTCTGCTGCCCGCCCGCCGCAACGCAGTGCCGCCGTCCTACGCGATGAACCATCCCGAGTTTGCTGCCTCGGCGGGGTCCGAGAAGCTCGAACGGCGCCAGCTTTGCGGCCGACGAGAAAGCGCACCGCAGCGTTGGTCTCCGGTTACCACAAAATTCACCGGCGGTATCCGCGTAGCGAATGCGGGACGGCCGGGACCGTGATCCAATAGCTTTGGGACCGGCGCCCTGCCCTCCCGTTTACATGCCATGCCCCGGAGCGTATGGGGCCCTCGAGCGGACATCGACAGAATTAGCTGGACTCGAGTGGTGGGCGCGCCCACATCGAGTAGCGCCAAGGGTAAACGCTCGCGTGGTACCCACCGCAACGGAGCCAAAAAGACGCGATGTCGAGTGGCGTCGCCCCGCCCTATGGGAGGGTCGCCCGCACCACGTGTCAGTCGGTCTGATGGCGGCCATGAGGCTCGCTGCTCAGCGCCCGGCTTATCAGGTGGATGAGCTGGTCGCGATTGTTGATACCTAGCTTTGCGAAGACGCGGTAGAGGTGTCCCTCCACAGTCCGCACGGAGACCACCAACTTCTCGGCGATCTGGCGGTTGGACAAGCCGGCCGCAACCAGCGTCGCAATCTCGCGCTCCCGTCCGCTGAGCGGCAGCGGGCGCGCCGCCACCTTCATCGCCGGTGTACGCAATCCGCATTCGGTGGCCACCGAGCATGCCCAAGTCGACGACTCGAATCTGTTACTGCGGTTGTCTTTGCGGGCGTGTTCGCCGGCGGCCTGCGCCGCCGCATCGGCGGCGGGAGCCAATGCGCCCAGATCGGCGAACTGGCGTGCCACGGCGTCGAGCAGGCCGGCGTCGTATGTGGCCAGGCCGCGGGCGTGGTTCGCGACCGCCTCCGCGAGGGGAGTATTCAGAACGCCGGCGAGGTCCTGCAGCCGCTCGGTGTGCGAACGACCGCCGAAGCGGACAGCCATATGCAGGGACCGCATCTCCACAGCATGCATGCCGGCTTCTCGCGCGATTTGTGCCGCTTGCACCGCATGAACCCGAGCGTCCGACGTTTCGCCCGCGGAAGCCCGCTGCCAGGCCCGGGCTAGCTCCAGCTCCGGCAAGAACACCGCGACATGGCGTCCATACGCTTCCTCCGCGGTGCGCAAGGCGGCGAGGGCTGCCTCGCTGTTCCCCCGCGCCCCTTCCGCCTGAGCATGCCGGGCGGCCACCAGGACCAACCAAGGCAACGGAAAGCCTTGACTGAACACGCTTTCCGAATCTTTGAACGCAGCGCACGCGCCGGGCAGCTCCCCGCGCGCGAGTCGCACGAAACCGAGCATCGCATGCACCATGGCTTTCGCTTGAGGCACACCCGCGGCCATCGCGGCGTAACGCTCGCAGACCCGCTCTGCCGCGGGAAAATCACCGGCGGCCGTCGCGCCCATAACCTCCGCCATCCCGATGCTGAAGCGTTGGAGCCCCATCCCGATCGCCGCCGCCTGCAACTCCGCCTCAGCTATCCGGCTCACTTCGTCGAATCGCCCGGCGACCGCAAATGCAATCGCGGTCGGGGCGGCCGCCCACACGGCTGCCAACGGTCCCAGGTCGGAATCACACAAGCTCGGCCCGTTCTTCATCGTCGCCGCCACGTCGCCACAGAAGAGCCCGATTGACACTTCTAGGGCGTCGGCGAGGCGACGACCGGCCGAGGACGCGACGCGACTCCGCACGTCGGCCAGCACGCCCAGGGCCGCTTCAATGCGGCCGCAAACCCAGAACAAGTTCGCCGCGCGCAGACAGCCCCACTGCGCTATCAACCATTCCGATGCACCCTCGACTTCGGTGTCGACAAGCGCGGCCTCGGCTTCGTCGCCGCGCCCCTGCCAACTAACTGCCTCGGCAAGCACAATCGCAGCCCGCATCCCGCCCCCGCGATCAACCGCGAACCTCGCCAGCTCCTCGCCGAGGGCGACGTTCGACATCGCCACCGCGTCCGCCGCCGCTGCGATGACCACATCGAGGTTTGGTGTCAGATCACTTCGAACCATCAGCCGGGCAAGTCGAATGCGACCACGCACATCCGGCACGCTCGCGCTCCGCCCCAACTCCTCGAGGTGGTTGCCGAACGCTTGCGCCAGGATGCCGTTGAGTTGCCGGGAGCGCACGATTCCGGCACGTCGGTTGGCCGCCTCGCGAAGGAGGGGATTACACAATCGCGCCAACGTATGCGATCCGTCCGCAATCAACTGAATCAGCCCACGAAGCTCTAGATTTGCGGCTGCGTCGGCATCACAGATCTGGCGCAGGATTTCCCACTCCAGCAGCTCCGCGGTGGCCAAGACCTCAACAACCTCTAATTCTTCTGGCGCAAGGGATCGCAACCGAAACTCCAAAAGATCGTAGAGTTCGCGATCAGCGTGTAGCGGCCCTCTCAGTCGCCACCCCTCGCGCGCACGGACCAAGACACCGTCTTCAAGACTCGCGCTCAGCAGGCCCCGCAGCAGCAGAAGGTTTCCAGCGCTTCCCTCGTACAACTCGTCGACCACTTGGGACTCGACCGATCCGCCCAGTACAGCGCGGGCCAGTACCGCGGTCTGCTCGCGCGTGAAAGGGTCGATATGGATTGTCAGCAACATCCGCTCTTTCATCAGCGCAGTCACCGCGTCGACAGCCGGCTCGCCCGCCCTGATCGTCACAATCAAGCGCGCACTGCGGCTGGCCGCAAGCTGATTGACCAGTGTCGCGGACAACGAATCGAGTAACTGCGCGTCATCGACGACGACCACCAAATTTTCGTCCTGACTTAACGTTTTTTGCGCAGCGGCCAGCATGATGGCCGGTTCATGGGCCGCGTGTATCGTCACCGCGCGGGAAAACGCGCCGAGCGGCACGGCGCGGCCCGTATGAGTGCCCAGCGCGAAACGAACAGTCCGCCCGGCAGACTCAGCCGCCTTTGCCAGCATGCGAGCCAGCGTCGACTTGCCCACCCCGCTGTCGCCGACCAACGCGACGCCTTGAAACTCGCCATCGTTGAGCGCCGCCAGCGCCCGGCGGAATTGCACCTCCCGCGCCACTACGGGCCACGCCCCGCCATTTTCCCTCTGCACCGAACGATGTACCTCCAGGTCTTAACGAGGTTGCATCAGGCGCCTTGCGTTTCAAGAGTTTTGTCGAGCTTCGCCCGGGTGAAGCCCTACATCCCAGCGGAGCCGGCGACCGTCATCGGCAAGTGAGACTGGTCAAATAGGTTGGCCGCCGCGCACCCCTGGTACATGTATTTCCTCCTGAATCGCCGCCATCTGCCATGGCCGAACGCGTGCTTCCCGTGAGCGGCGTTCCCTAGACCAAGTCTGTGCCTATTGCGCTGCCACGCCGCACGCGCCACGGCGTCGGGCGGCAACTTCGCGAGAAAATCGGCGGCGGATGTCCCCGTCGAGCGTGATGGGTGCGCGCTTTGGGCGGTCTCGATGGCTGTCATGCCTGTACCTGCTCCGCTCTCCCGGCCTGCGTCCAACAGGCCGCGAATCATCAGCGGATTGCCGGCGCTCCGCAGCTGTAACTCGTCGACGAGCAGGGCGTCCGCGGCGTCGCCGAGCGTCGTTCGAATAAGTTCTGCCGTCTGCTCCCAAGTGAAGGCGTTAACACGCAGGCGAAGCAACAGTCCCTCATCGCACAGTGCGGTCACAGAATCCGGCACGGGGTCACCGGCGCGAACCGTCACGATCAGTCGCGAAGTATGTTGGGCTGCAATCCGATACACCAAGTCAGCCGACAGCGGATCGAGCCACTGGGCATCGTCGACGACGAGTACCAGATTCTCTTCCTGTTGCACGGCCTTTTCTGCGATGGCCAGCATCTGGGCCGGTTCATGTGCCGTGTCGAGGTCCAGCAGCCAGTAGAAGGCGCCCAACGGCACCGCTTTTCCGGTCTCGGTGCCGCGAGCCTGCCGTACCGTTAGCCCGCGCGACGTGAGATCGTCGGCCAGGGCCCGGACAAGGGTCGATTTCCCGGTCCCGGAGTCGCCCACCAAAAGGACACCTTGCAATTCAGCGTTGTCTTCGAGCGCTACCAACGCTTGGACCACCTCGTCGTCACGGCCCACAAAAGGCCACGCCGACCCGCTAAACGCCTGCACTGGACCCCATTCCTCCCGAGCCACCTATATAGAAATATAGCGGGGCGCCCCCCCTCCGGCAAATAAATTTGAGAACTCATTAATTAACGGATGGGTCAGCAATATAGTAATTTATCAGTGGATTTCGTAGAATTCGTCAGGTTGCCCAAGAAGGAGCCAGCAACCAAAAGCAGTCGGCAGGTGGGCCTGCACGACTTCGCACTCCGGCTACGCGCCGACCGCGATTCAACCGTGGTGCCATAAGCATACTATGGGTATTACTAAACGTGCTAGTCGTCAGATGGAACAGGTTCCTCAGCTGAACTGCAACCTTCGGAATGTTCTTGGACTAATGTGCAATTGTTCGGTTGGAAATTTCGGCGCAGAACCCGGGGGCCGCTGGCATCGAGCCGAAGCGTTGCTGGGCCCCTGGTGCGCCGAGAATCCCCTCCCACGGTTCCCCCGGCTGGGACGGTTGCCTATCCGGTTGCAGATCCACCCCGAGTGGCAGGCCAGAAAGTGGTCGCCACCCGTCGGCGCCCTGCGCCTTGGCCGCCACACCGCAGCCTAGAGGCGGGCTGAACATGAAGTGAGGCAAAGCTTTCTGATCTACTTCTGGCCGGCTTCCTCGATGGGGAGCAAAGCGACTATGGCCAGTATTCGTTCATCGGCTATTCCTCGCGGCCACGCTGCCGACGATCTTGAACTCGCCAGCATTCCAAACGCAGCGCTCCGCCATCTTCATCACTTGGGACGAGGACTACAACAACCTCTACCTAGGCAACGGCAACGAGGGCAATCACGTCCCCATGATCGTGATCCCCTCGCCGAACTCCGGGATGCGGCAAGGCCACTTCGTCGCCGTCAACTCGAACAACCACTACAGCTTGCTGCGCACCATCGAAAACTCCCTGGGGCTGCCGCCGCTCACCAACAATGACAAGTTCGCCCAAGCCTAACCATCGAGTGCTGCAATGGCTTTCGGAGTATCGAGGTCGTCGGCCAAATATCGGCACACTCGGGCGATGACGTCGGTGGCGTCCGGGCCGGCGGGCAGGGCGGTCGCGGTGCGCCAGCGCTGCAGCCGGGCGGCAGCCTCGTCGAGCACCTGCTGGCTCCAAAACCGGTCCGCGCGATAGTGCCCCGCCAGCAGACCCAGCCGGATGGCCCGAGCCCACACTGACGGCGCGATGTGCCACCTCCAACCGCAACGCGTTGGCGAGGATCTCGATGCCGGCCTTCGACGCGTTGTACGGCGCCAGCCCCGGAGCCGCCGCGTACGCCGCCAGCGAGGACACGATCAGCACGTAGCCCCGGCGCTTGATCACAGCCGGCAGCGTGGCCCGCAGGGTGTGGAAGACGCCGCACTCGGACGCTCCACCAGCGCCCGCACAGAGGCCTTGGACAAGCGGTAGGACGCGTCGTAAACCTAGAGCTGAGGGTACTATTCGTGAAAGCGGCTTCCCAACCCCGCTATCTAACAACCTTTTTCACCCCGCGATCCGGGCGGGGACGCGAACGCTGCTTGGATCCGATTGGGACGCCCCTAAGGCAACCACTCGCCAACGCCGCCATGGCCAGTACATGCACCGATGCGGTGTTGGTCGAATGAGTAGTCGCCATCTCTACACAACGCGCGGGCGCCCGGCGGTGGTGTGGGCGCCGTCGTTGCGCGAGGGACGCAAGTGTGGTCGAGCCAATCTGAGTACTGCCCCGTTGGGCACGGTGCCGAGTTGGCCGGTGATGCCGAACCAGCGACGGCCGTCGCGATCGCCGCTGCGACGAGAGTTGCACGGAAAAGCATGTGCGCAGCCCCTTTCGATGTGTGACAGATGGCTGAATCACCTCAACTGCCCACCAATTAGTTCGGGTAGGCACGACGGTGCCGGCAGGCGGTCCTCCCGCCTATGCAAGCCTACGTAGATCGACCGCTCCCCCACATTGGGCTGGGCCGACCAGTACGGGTGCGCATTGGAAATCCCGGTCTGCGCATCGGTGTGCAGGCATGCGTGGTCTAAATCGACGCGGGGCTCCCGCGGCACCGCCGCGTACGGTGCCAGTTGGCGCAACCGGCGAACCTCATGGGCGAGGTCGGTTGGGGGCATCATGATGCACTCGCGGACGTTGGCGCCATCCACCTGGAAGGTCACTCCGCCCAACCCATTGACCCAGGCTGTGGGCACGGATCTACCGTTGGGCGCAACGGGTTCCGGCGTGGTTTGGTGAACTTCAGGCGCCGGCACGGGTTCGGCTTGCTCAATCGCAAGTGACTGCGGCCGTGGCCGTCCCCATAGGATCGGCCACCAGTTCGCCTGCCCGACTAGTACGGCCAGCGCCGGCACCGTGATGGTTCGCACCACGAAGGTGTCCAGTAATAGCCCGGCTCCGATGACCAGACCGGCCTGAACCAGGCCGGTTATGTCGCCGTAGAGCAGGCCGAACATTGAGGCGGCGAAAATGACGCCGGCCGAAGTGATTACGCCTCCAGTTGAGCCCACGGTGCGGATGATGCCGGAGCGTATGCCATGTTGCGCGGACTCGTCGCGGATCTCGGAGATGAGCAGCATGTTGTAATCCGCACCCACGGCGACCAATACGATGAAAGCCATACCGGGAACACTCCAGGAGAATTCCTGACCACATATGAACTGGAACACGATCACGCCGATGCCGAGTGCCGACAAGTAGGAGATCGCTACCGAGCAGATGAGGTATATAGGTGCAATCAGTGCGCGCAGCATGGCAATCAAGATCAGCAGGACAACCACCATGGTCGCGAGGATGATGAATTTGAGATCGTCGTCGTAGTAGTCGCGCAGGTCCCGATTCGCGGCGGGGAACCCCACCATCGAAATCGACGCATCCGCCAGTGCGGTATTCGGTTGAGCCCCCCGAGCGGTGTCGGTGATCGAATTGACCTGGTCCATAGCAGCGGTGCTGAAGGGATGCAGTGCCGTTTGGATCAAGTACCGCACCGCGTGCCCGTCGGGCGACACGAAAACCGTGGCCGCTTTCTTAAAATCGTTGCCGGTCAATACTTCCGGGGGGATGTAGAAACCACCCATCGTCGGATTCGACGCCGCGTCATGCCTCAAGGCCAACAGGAACGCCGACGCCTCGTGGAGTCCCGCGCCGATCCGCCTGGTCTGATCGACCAGGCGCTGCACACCATCGGCCAATCGTTGGCCTCCGGCGGCGAGGGCGTCGGCGCCTTGTTGCATGGAGGCCAGCTGTACCCGCGCACTGGCAGGACTGTCGACGCCGAGCGATTGTAGGCCGTCGGTGGCGTTCCTCAGCGTTTGGGGCAAGCCGTTCGCTGTCGACTGGATAGCCTGCGTCTCCGGCGTCGACGGCAGCTCTCGAGCGAGCTGCGCGATCTCGTCGAGTGTTCCGTTGTGTGCGAGCTGCTGCAACTGAACACGGGAATTCTCGATGCGCGGATCGTTGATAGCGTCGACCGCATTCGTGGCACTGTAAACGGCCTGGCCGACTCTGTTGCGTACGTTGGTGAGGGTGGCGGCCAAACTGTTGGCGCCATCGGATAGCCGGTCGAGGTCGCTGCTGCTGTCGGTGATCACATTGGACGCGTCCTGCAGCTTGCTGCCGACTTCGCCCGCCTGATACGCCACGCTGGCCTGTTCCGGTGGTTGGCCGGTCGGCCGGGTGATCCCCCGAACCGTCGCGATATCGGGCAGTTGGCTTACCCGCCGTGCCATCTGCTCCAAGTCGGCGAGACCCTTAGGAGTCGCCAAGTCCTGTGGCGACTGGATCAACAGATACTGCGGAACGGTCGAACTCAGCGGGAAATGCCCGCCCAGCGCCGCGTACCCGCGGTTACTCTCGACGGAATCCGGCAAGGTCTTGCTTTGGTCCCAATTGAACCGGACCAGCGTCCCGCAGCCGGCCAGCACGGCAAGCACGATCAGGCTGGCAAGCAGATGGGCGGTGGGCCGCTGCACAATCCGGATCCCGGTGCGCCGCCAGAACCGAGTAGTGAGGTCGCGTCTCGGCGCTACCCAGCGCCGTCGCCCGGCAAGCACCAGGATGGCCGGCAGCAGCGTCATGGCGGCGAGAAAAGCGACACTGATCGATATCGCCAGCGCCGGCCCGCTTGTCGAGAGCATGCTCAATCGGGCGAAGGTCATGCACAGGAACGTGACAGCCACGGTGGCCGCAGATGCGGTGATGACTTTGCCGATCGACATCAACGCGCCGCGCACGGCTTCATCGGAATCCACCCCGCGCCGCAGGTAGTCGTGATAACGGCTGATGATGAACACGGCGTAATCCGTTCCGGCGCCGGCCATCATCGCGGTCATGAAGACGATGGTCGGTTCGGAAACGCCCAGGCCGAGTGTCGCGAGTTCGGCCACTATCCGTTGTGCGGCCGTCAGCGAAATGCCGATCGTCAGCAACGGCAGGGCCATGGCGACCGGATTTCGGTAGACGAGCAGCAGTATGGCGAGCACCATCACCGCGGTCGCGATCTCGATGACATGCAAATCTCGTTCGCCGATGTCGGCGAGATCCGAGAGGGTCGCCGCAGGCCCGGTCAGGTTCGCGGTCAGTGTGGATCCCGCCGTGGTTTGTTTGATGGTGTCGGCGACCCGCGCATAAGCGTCGAAGGCCTGAGGTGTACCCAACCCGCCTGCCAGGCCGATCGGCAGGAACCAGGCCTTGTGATCCTCGCTAGTCATAACCTCGCGCAGGGGTGGTGCGCTGAGAAAGTCCTGGAACATCACGACGTCCCGGGTGTCCTGACGCAGCTTGTCGACCACGGCGCGGTAGACGTCCTCGTCGGCGGGTCCGAGTCCCTGGTCGTTGGTCAGAACCGCCAACACCAGATTGTCCGACCCCGATTCGTGAAACGCCTCTTTCATCTGTCGAGCCGCGACCATCGCCGGCGCGTCGGCCGGCACCATCTCGACCGGATGTTCGCGGACCATCTGCTTCAGTGGTGGGAACGCCAAGACCAGGGCAACCGCCAGCGCGACCCACGCTCCTATGATGAGGACCGGCCAGCGCACCACAACGCTACCGAGCCTATGGAATACGCCCCTGGCTTGAGGTGAGGCGCCCATCACGTCTGTCCGCTGAGGCTTCTTAGGCAGACCTCAATAAGGCGGTGCCCGCGCCTCAGTGGAAGTTGAGCCATTGCGGAACCATCACGTCCCGTTTGGCTCGGGATCAGGTTCCGCCTGTAACGGCGTCGTACCCACGAGTGGGGTGTTTCGTGTCTTTTGCCGAGGCCCTCTGCGGCCCGCCCGGCCGCGTCGTCGACTGGGTGTCATGCGCGCGAGGCTATGGCCGCGTGAGAGGGTGTACGCAGGTTTAACACAAAACGTCGACTGGGTGTCATGTGCGGGAGCCTATGGGCGCGTGAGCCGGTGTCGGCAGGTTTAACTCAAGTAGAGTAGCGGGCGCGCCTAGATAGCGTAGAGCGGCCAAAATCCTTGCAATCTGTGTTCAAACTCTGATTCTTAACCATGAGGCTTGAGCGCCTCAGCGCTGCCGATCCACCAGTCAGCGAAGTAGGCGAGGAACTCTATCGGCTCGACTGTTCAGCCTTGCCGGTCAGGTCGAATCGCAAGCCCGAATCAGGTTGCGCTGGCGCTTGCTGTGCATCAGCAGCGTATTCTCGACCTTTGAATTTCGAATCGATATCAAACAGACGGCGTCGCCCCACGCCGCACATCTACACGTGACTGCACAGTCTCACCGGCGACGCCTCGCCCGCGCGACGCTGACCCAGAGGCGCGTGCGCTGCCAGGGCATGGTGGGCAGCACCGGATGCGGTTCCGGTGGGTGCGGAGTCTCCGGCGGGTGAATGTCCTGGGCGGCATTGACATTGGTGTGAAAGCTACAGGGTGTCGTCGCCGTCACGCCACAGCGTGCCGACGCTGTGGTGATGGGCGTCGCGCAGTGTCTCGGTGATGGCCTGCGTCAGTATCGGATGCGGGCTGATCTCGATGAAGGTGGCATTATGCTTCCCCGCGGTCGCGATGGCTTCGGAGAACCGCACCGGCTGGCGCATATTGGCCACCCAGTAATCGGCGTCGAGCACCGGGGTGGTTGCGGCATCGGTCACCGTGGAGATAAACGGCAGCACCAGCTTCTTGGGAGCTACATCGGCCAGCGCCGCCCGCAGTTCAGGCAGGATTGGATCCATCAAGGCGGTATGCGAGGCGACCTCCATGTTCAACCGTCGGGCAAATCGGTTTTGCTGCCGGGCTTCGACGATCACCGCATCCACTTGCGCAGGCGGTCCGGCGATTACGGTTTGGCGCGGCGAGGAAAATCCGGCCACAGCTACCCCCGGATACTCAGCGATCAGTGCCGCAGTCGTTGCGGGATCAAGCTTCAGCGACGCCACCGCGCCCTGCCCGGCAAGCCGAGCCATCAACCGCGACCGGGCCGCGATCACACGCAACCCCTGCACCGGCGTCAGCGCCCCGGCCACCACCGCGGCGGTGACCTCCCCCATCGAATGCCCAACCACCGCGTCGGGGACCATCCCGTAGGAGCGCCACAACTCGGTGAGTGCCAACTGCAGGCCCATCAATACCGGCTGCACCCGCGCATCCCCGACCACCGGTGCCCCATCAGCCAGCACCCGCTGCAGCGAAAATCCCACTTGCTCAACGAAAATCGGCTCCAACCAGGCCACCGCCATCGCGAACTCCAGCTCGTCGGCCAACAACCGACGGCCCATCCCCGCCCACTGCGAGCCCTGGCCGGAATACACAAAAACCGTTCCCGATCCGCATGGCCCCTCATGCGGGCCCGCCACGCCTTCGGCCGGCCGTCCCGCCGCCAATGCCGCCAACCCGGCCACCGCCTGGGCGCGGTCGCGCGCACAAACGGTGGCAAAGCGGGAATGCCGGGCCCGATGATGGTTGAGCGTGTGGGCCACGTCAGCGAGCCCTACCTGAGCACCCTCACCAGTCATCCACTTAGCCAGCACTCCGGCCAGCGTCGCAATGCACTCCGACGTCCTACCGAAGAGCACCAGCGTGCTCACCGGCGAATCTGGTTCCGGCACAAAGGATACGTCGCGAAACATCATGGTCATGCCGTCGAGCTTGAACGACTGAATTCGGCCCCGTGGTAATGCTCCCCGCGGGCTGCGCGCCGGAATTTGCCTTTTGCGTCGGGCAGGTCGTGTTCGCATTCGAAACCTCAACCACGGTTGACCCCTTATCGTTAAGTGATTTCCCGTTCTGGCAGGCCCCTTGTCGACGCCAGTGACGAAGGTCGTTGTGTTCGACGGCCGTCTGGCAAGTACCGAACGGCGCCAGCGCCTGCCCGACGAGCGAGTTTTCGGCAAGCGCCAAAGATCAACCCGTGGGAAAATTTGGTAGAGCTGAACGAATCCACGTCGTAATCGATGAGCGTCGAACCGGCCAAGCCCTCTCGAACAGCTGTCATGCGCGGAAGCCTATGGTTGCTTGGGCCGGGGTGGTGGCGCGATTCATCCGAGTCGAGTGGTGAGCGTGCCAAGACCGAGTAGTGGCCCGACCAGTGGTTGCATTTACGTTCGCGACCGGGGTTTCTGCACATGAGGTCGTGATTTGCTCGGGCGGCTGGCCTATTGACGAGACCCGGAAGTACGCCGCGAACCCGACTGTGAACCATCCTGAGCGCAGCAGGTCACCGAATGCTTTATAGCGGACCGTTTTTCGTTGTACGAATGGCGTTCGCCTGGCGAGGGGAAGAACCGCTACCGGAAGACTCAGCCGGTCGCGGGGTGGTCGTGACGCTTGTTGCGCAACGCCTCGGTCGTAACGTCCAGATAACGTCCTGTGGCCAGCGAATCCCGGCTCATTAGGTGGACGAGTTGGTCGCGATTGTTGATGCCTAGTTTGGTAAAGATGCGGTAGAGGTGTCCCTCCACCGTCCGCACGGAAATAAACAACCGATCTGCGATCTGACGGTTTGACAAACCGGCCACCACCAGCATCACGATCTGGCGCTCGCGGCCGCTGAACGGTAGCGGGCGCGCTGCGGCCTCCAGCGCCGGCGTACGCAATCCGCATTGGCTGGCCAGACCATAGGCCCAGGTCGAGGACTCGACTTCCTTGCCGCGATCGCCCCGGCGGGCATGTTCGCCCGCCGCCTGAGCCGACGCGTCGGCGGCAAGAGCCACTGCACCGAGTTCCGTGAACCGGCGTGCCGCAGCATCGAGCAGACCGCCGTCGTGGCGGGCCAGGCCGCGGCCATGCATAGCGACCGCTTCCGCCAACGGAGTGTTCAGCGTTCCGGCGAGCTCCTCTAGCCGCGCGGCGTGCGCACGGTCACCGAAGCGGGTAGCTGTATAACGTGCGGGCATCTCCACCGCATACATCCCGGCTTCTTGCGCAATCTGTGCCGCTTGCAGCGCATGCACCCGGGCGGCCGCCGTTTCGCCGGCGGACGCCCGCTCCCAGGCCCGGGCAAGCTCTAGTTCCGGCAAGAACACCGCCACCTGCGGTCCGTACGCTTCCTCCGCGATGCGCAACGCAGCCGCGGCCGCCTGACTGTCTCCCCGCGCGCCTTCGGCCTGGGCGTGCCGAGCGGCCACCAGCGCCAACCAAGGCGACGGAAAACCTCGGGAAGACAGCTCCGAGATCGAATGGGTGAATGCGTCGCACGCAGACGACAGCTCCCCCCGGGCCACCTGCAGGAGCCCGAGCATCGCTTCCACCATCGCCTCCGCTGTAGGCACACCTGCGGCCATCGCCGCGTAACGCGTGCACAGCCGCTCCGCCGCCGGGTAGTCACCGGCGGCCGTCGCCACCATCACCTCGGCCAGCCCGATGGCGAATCGCTGCGGTCGCTCTTTGCACAGCTCAGCCGCGCGCAACCCGGCATCAGCTATGCGTTGAACATCGCCAAACCGCCCGGCGGCCGCCAGCGCACTCGCAGTCGGGACGGCTGCCCAAACGGCCGCGATCGGCGGTACGTCGGACGCACAAAAACTCGGCCCGGTTTCCACCGTCGTCGCTACATCGCCGCAGAAGTACGCAATCGTCAACTCCAGGGCGTCGATAACGACACCGATAGTGGCGTCGGACGGAACACGGCTTCTCACGTCGGTCAGCGCACTCAGCGCTTCTTCAATGCGCCCGCGCACCCAAAACAGGTTCGCTGCGCGCAGACAGCCCCACCGCGCGATCAGCCACTTGCCGGCATCATCGAGGTCGGCGTCGAGACAGACGGCTTCGGCCTCGTCGCCGCGCCCCTGCCAACTCAACGCCTCAGCAAGCACCATTGCGGCCTGCAGACCGCCACCGCGATCGAGGGCGAATTGAGCCAGTTCCTCTCCGAGTACGACGTTCGACATCGCCACCGCGTCCGCCGCTGCCGCGATGACCACATCGGGGTCCGGCTCCAAGTCGCTTCGCATTGTGAACTGTGCCAACCTGATTCGGCCGCGCGGGTCGGGCGAGCATGGGCGCCGCCCCCCTGCGTTCAGGTACTTCTGAAAAGCCTGTGCCAATATGCCGTTGAGTTGCCGCGAACGCACCACGCCGGCATGCTGCAGTGCCACTTCACCGATGACAGGGTGGTTCAACTGCGCCAGTGGGTGTGATCCGTCGGCGACCAACTGGATGATGCCACGGCGCTCGAGGCGTGCAGCCGCGTCGGCATCACAGACTCCCCGCAGGATCTCCCAGTCCAGCAGCTCAGCAGTGGCCAAGACCTCAACGACTTCCAGCTCCTCTGGGGAGAGGGATCGCAGCCGGAACACCAGAAGGTCGTAGAGTTCGCGATCTGCGTGCAGCGGACCCCGAACCTGCCAGGCGCCTTCCGCCCAGACCACGACCCCGCTGTCCCGACTCGCGCTCAGCAAGCCGCGCAATAGCAAGGAATTTCCAGCGCTTCGGGCGTACAACTCGTCGATCAATCGGGGCTCAACGGCGCCGCCCAGAAACGCGCCGGCGAGCACCCTGGTTTGCTCGCGGGTCAACGGGTCGATATGGACGGTCAGCAACAGCCGCTCTTTCAACAGCGCAGTCACGGCGTCGAGAACCGGCTCGCGCAACCCGATCGTCACGATCAACCTTGCACTGCGGCTGGCGGCAAGCTGATTCACAAGCGTGGCCGACAACGGATCGAGCAGCTGCGCGTCGTCGACCACGACCACTAAGTTTTTGTCCCGGCCCAGGGTTTTATGCGCAGCGGCCAGCATCATGGCCGGTTCGTGCGCCACCTCCAGGGTCACCGCGCGAGAAAACGCGCCCAGCGGCACGGCGCTACCCGTTTGGGTGCCCAAAGCAAAACGCACCGTCCGCCCGGCCGACTCGGCCGTCTTTGCCAGCATGCGGGCCAATGTCGATTTGCCCACTCCGCTGTCGCCGACCAACGCGGCCCCTTGGAACTCCGCGTCGTTGAGTGCCGCCAGCGCCTGACGGAACTCCGCGACGCGTTCCACCACAGGCCAACTACTTTCCCGCTGCACAGGGGGCGTACCTCCTGACCCCTACCGAGGTCATGTCAGGGCCCTTGCGTGTGGGTAGGCGGCGGTGGAACCGCCAGATCGACGGTCTCCCCCGCCGTTCTTTGTCTAAGATACCCGAAAACAAGCGCTTTCAAGCAAATGCATTTTCATACCTCCCACTGAACATCTGTGCAATTGCACGGCTAGGTTGTGCAGGCACTTCGCAAGCTAGCGGACCCGTCAAGACATGACTCCAGCAAACGTTTAAGGCGCCGCGGATGTGGTGCGGGCCGCCGACCGTCACCTCGGCGTTGTTGGCTGCGCGACGCCGCTATCGGCCCACAGGTTCCATGGCCGAGGGCGTAACGTACCGCAGCTGTCTACAGTTCCACCCCGAGTAGCGCATCAACCGCGGTCGCCACCAGAGTCGGCGCCCCGGCGTCGTGGCCGCCGTACTCGAGCGCGTCGGTCGCCCAACCATCAAGTGCGGCAATGGCTTTCGGCGTATCGAGATCATCGGCCAGATACCGGCGCATCCGGGCGATGACGTCGGTCGCGTCGGGGGCGGCGGGCAGGGCGGTCGCGACGCGCCAGCGCCGCAGCCGCTCGGTCGCCTCGTCGAGCACTTGCCGGCTCCAAAACCGGTCCGCGCGGTAGTGCCCGGCCAGCAGGCCCAGCCGGATGGCCGCCGGCTCGGCGCCTTGCGCGCGCAACGCCGACACCAGCACCAGGTTGCCGCGGCTCTTGGACATCTTGTGCCCGTCCCAGCCGATCATCCCGGCGTGCACATAGTGCCGGGCGAATCGCCGCTCGCCGCGCACGCATTCGGCGTGGGCGGCGGTGAATTCGTGATGCGGAAAGATCAGGTCGCTGCCGCCGCCCTGGATATCCAGGCCGCTGCCGATGCGGCTGAGCGCGATCGCCGCGCACTCGACGTGCCAGCCGGGCCTGCCGGCACCGAACGGCGAGGGCCAGCTGGGCTCGCCCGGCCGCGCGGCCCGCCACAACAGGGCGTCGAGCTCGTCGGTCTTGCCGGGGCGGCGCGGGTCGCCGCCGCGCTCGGCGAACAGCGCCAGCATGGTCTCCCGGTCATAGCCGGACTCGTAGCCGAACTGCATGGTGGCGTCCGCCCGGTAGTAGACGTCCGGGTATTCGTCATCGAGGACGTACGCCGCTCCCGACGCCAGCATCTTCTCGACGAGTTCGACCACTTCGGCAATCGCCTCGGTCACCCCGACATACTCCCGCGGCGCAAGTATGCGCAGCGCCGTCATGTCCTCGCGGAAGAGGGCGACCTCGCGCTCGCCCAGCTCTCGCCAGTCGACGCCGTCGCGCTCGGCGCGCTCCAGCAAGGGATCATCGATGTCGGTGACGTTCTGCACGTAGTGCACGTCGTGACCCAGGTCCAGCCACTGCCGATGCACCAGGTCGAAGGCCAGGTAGGTGGCCGCGTGACCCAGGTGGGTCGCGTCGTAAGGGGTGATCCCGCAGACGTACATCGTGGCTTTCGACCCGGCCGCCACCGGGCGCACCTGCCGGTCGGAGGTGTCATACAGCCGCAGCTCCGGGCCGCGCCCCGGCACCACCGGAACCTGTGCGGAAGACCACGCCTGCATAACGTCGACTCTAAACGCGCGCGAGATCAGCGAAATTCCTGGCTGATGGCGCCGAGCAGGATCGGCGCCAGCTCGGCGCGGCACATGACGAAGTCGGGCAGGTACGGGTCGAGCTGGTTGTAGCGCAGCGGCGAGCCGTCGAGCCGCGACGCGTGCATGCCGGCGGCCATCACCACCCCGGCCGGGGCCGCGGAGTCCCACTCCCACTGGCCTCCAGCGTGCACGTAGGCGTCGACATCGCCGTCCACGACGGCCATCGCCTTGGCGCCCGCCGAACCGATCGCCACGGGCTGAATGTGCAGCGTCTGGCGCATGCGGTAGAGGACCGCGGGTGGCCGGGTGGCGCTGATGGCGATCCGGATGGTCCCGGGAACGCCGGCGCGTGCGGCGCCGGCGGTCACGGTGTCGCTGCGGTACACCGCGTTGCCGCGGGCGGGCAAGGAGACGGCCGCGTCGGTGATCTCGCGCTGGCCGTCGGTTGGGTCGCCGGTGGGACGTTGCCACAGCGCGATGTGCACCGCCCAGTCGTCGCGGCCCGGCGTGGAGAACTCGCGGGTGCCGTCCAGCGGATCGATGATCCACACCCGGTCGTGATTCACCCGGGAAAGATCGTCGTAGGCTTCCTCGCTGAGCACCGCGTCACCGGGCCGCTCGGCCCGCAGCCGGCGCAGGATAAGGGCGTTCGCCAGGCTGTCCCCCGCGTCGCCCAGCGCCCAGGGATGGCCGAAACCGATCTCCTCGCGCACCTTGAGCAGCAGCTCCCCCGCGTCCGCGGCGAGATCGGCGGCCAGGGCGGCATCGGTCAGATCTGACAGGTCCTCCGCGCCGTTGGTCACCGGTTCAGTATCGCCGACGACGACGGCCGCCCTAGAAAGCCGGCCACGGAATGGGGCGGTGCCGGTTGGGTCCGGGCATGACCGGGTTGTCCAGCAGCGCGTGCGCGCGCCTGCGCAGCGCGGCGATTTCCGCCCGGGTGATCTGGCCGGCCAATTCGTCGCCCAGCGAGCCGGCGAGGGCCTCGGCGAGCCCGGCGACGGCCTCGCACGTCTCGTCGTCGACTGGCTTTCCCGCCCAGCCCCACAGCACGGTGCGCAGCTTGTTCTCCACGTGCAGGCACACGCCGTGGTCGACCCCGTACACCCGGCCGTCGATGCCGAACAGGATGTGGCCGCCCTTGCGGTCGGCGTTGTTGATCAGGACGTCGAACACCGCCATCCGCCGCAACCGGATGTCGTCGGCGTGCATCAGGATCACCTCGTCGCCGGCGTAGTCGTAGGCCCGCAGCACCGGCAGGTAGCCCGGCTGCAGCTTGTTGGCGGGAAACAGGTCGATCAGGTCCGGACCCGGCGCCGCATCGCGGTCGGCCGCGTCACCGGGTTGCTGCACCCACAGCTGCAGCATGCCCGGACCCGCCGGCCCGTCGCGAATCACCGTGTAGGGCACGATGTTCCACCCCAGCTGCGTCGACACGAGGTACGCGCCGAGTTCGCGACCGGCCAGGGTCCCGTCCGGAAAATCCCATAGCGGCGCCTCACCGGAGATCGGTTTGTAGACGCAGTGCACGCTGAACTCGCCGAGCGTCGACTCGCACAGGAAGGTGGCGTTGCTTGCTGAGCGGATGCGTCCGAGGACCGTCAGCTCGCCGTCCCGCAGCACCTCACGCTCGTCGTTATGCGCGTTATTCCGTGGGGTCATCGTCGGGCCCGAGCAGCGCGCTGCGCTTATAGCCGTTGGTGCGCGCGCAGATGTGGCCCTCGGGGTCCAACGGTTCGTCGCACAGTGGGCACGGCGGACGGCCGGCCGAGATGACGCGGTTGGAGCGGGTGGCGAACTGGCGTGCCGACTCCGGCGTCAAGAACACCCGCACCGCGTCGGGACCCTCCTCGGTGTCGTCGAGCACGACCGAGGCGTCGAACTCGGCGTCGGTGACGGCCAGCAACTCGACCACCACCGTCTGCGCCTCCGAATCCCAGCCGAGGCCCATGGTCCCGACCCGAAACTCCGCATCGACGGGTGTGATCAAAGGGTTGAGGTCGTCGATCTCGGAGGGCTCGGGAGGAACCGGCGTTCCGAACCTCCGGTTCACCTCGAGCAGCAGCGCACCGATGCGTTCCGCGAGCACCGCGACCTGTTGCTTCTCCAAAATCACCGACACCACCCGCGAATCGCCCACGGCCTGTATGTAAAACGTGCGATTTCCGGGCTGACCAACGGTCCCGGCCACGAAGCGGTCGGGCGTGCGGAAGACGTGAATTGCGCGGGCCATGGCACCTCCAAAATACCGGCTGTTGCCGTCGCCGTGCGATTCGATTGCCCCGCTCCGCCTGTTTCAAGCGGAATCAATCAGTGGAGCCGCCGACCACCGCGTCACTCGTCGGCACGGCTTGGGCCGGCTCGGTGTGCGACTCCCCCTTTGACTCACCGTGAGCCTCATCATCCTTGGACTCGCCCTTCGGCGGCGGCCCGGCTCGCAGCGCGGCGGACAGCCGCGCGCCGGTGTGGTTGACGTGCAACACGAATGGCCGCAGCGGGGTGTAGCGGATGACGGTCACCGACCCCGGGTCGGCGGTGATGCGCTGGAACCCGTCCAGGTGCATGCCGTACGCGTCGGCGACGACGGACTTGATGACGTCGCCGTGGGTGCAGGCCACCCAGAGCGCGTCGCCGCCATGTTCTCCGCCATGTTCCGCGGCCAGCCGCCGGTCGTGCCCGCGGATGGCCGCGACCGCGCGCGACTGCACTTGCGCCAGGCCCTCGCCGCCGGGGAACACCGCCGCGCTGGGATGGGCCTGGACCACCCGCCACAACGGCTCTTTCGTCAGCTCGCCGATTTTGCGGCCGGTCCAGTCGCCGTAGTCCACCTCGGCGAGCTCCTCGTCGATCAGCGGCTCGAGGCACAGCGCTTCGGCGAGCGGCTCGACGGTGCGCCGGCAGCGCAGCAGCGGCGAGCTGACCACGGCACGGATCGGCAGGTCGCCGATCCGGTCGATCAGTCCGGCGGCCTGCTCGCGCCCCTTGTCGTCGAGGTCGACGCCTTCGGAGCGTCCGGCCAGAGTGCCGGCGGTGTTCGAGGTGGAGCGGCCGTGCCTGAGCAGGATGACGGTCACGACGACGACCGTACTCGGTACGGGTGGGCGCGTTGAGGCGTGACTACTCCGATGGTGGCGACCCGCAGCGCCCGGCTACGCCGCGCTTGCGATCGCCACTAGCGGGAGACCGGCACCGCGTGCGCGATCGAGTCGCGTACCGCGGCGGTCAGGCTGCGCTCGTCGGTGAGGTCGATCTCGACCAGGCCGCGGACCGCCCTGGCCACCACGTCCTCGGCCTGCGGAACGGGGCCCGCGAGGCGTGGCCGGTAAATTTCGACGACGAGCGATCGGTGCTCAATATGGAAGGAGAAACTGCGCCCATCACCGAGTTGTCCGTACCCGCTGGCAAAGATCCCCGTCGAGATATCCTCGACAGCAAACTCATTGTCTGCGAGATGCCGGTCAACGATGACGGTCATAACGCGACGATACCTCTCCAGTCCGACCCGATGCAGGCAACATGGCCACATTGGATGCGAAACCGTTCCCTAAAATTTGACTTTCACGTTGGTGACGCGAGGGAAAATAATTGCCGCAACGACATAGCGGAAGACCATGCGCAGTTCAACGCTGTTTTGTTGGCCTGCTGTCTTTGCTGACCTTGAGCACGGTTAGCGCGGGTTGCTCCCGCAATCCGCTCGATAGCGCGCCCCCCACGATAGAACCGGCCCAGGCGGCCGTCTCACCTCCGGTGTCCCAGAACCCGGCCGGTGTAGTGCGACCGCTGGCCGGCCACCCCGCGGCGGCGATGTTCGACGGCAACGCTCACCAGCTCGCCGTCCTGGTTCCCGGCGCCGACCCGGCGGCGCCCGCCATCCTCGCCGAGTTCGGTGATGCGCACCTCGCGCCGCGGGTGATCCCGCTGCCGGGTCCGGCGACCGCGTTGACCGGCGACGGCCGCGGCACGGCCTACCTGGCCACCCGGGGTGGCTACTTCGCGGTCGACCTATCCTCCGGCCACGCGGCACAGGTCACGGTCGCCGACGCCGAGCAGGCCGACTTCACCGCGATCGCCCAACGGGCCGACGGCAGGCTGGTGCTGGGCAGCGCGGACGGCGCCGTCTACGCCCTTACCTCCCAGACACCGACCAGCGCGACCGTAGGCAGCCGGAACAAGATCTTCGCACGCGTGGATGCCCTTGTCGCGCAAGGGAATACGACGGTGGTTCTGGACCGGGGCCAGTCCTCGGTGACGACGATCCGCGCCGACGGCCACGTCGAACAGGCCCTGCGGGCCGGGGACGGCGCGACCACCCTGGCCGCCGATCCGCTGGACCGCGTCCTGGTCGCCGACACCCGCGGCGGGCAGCTGCTGGTGTACGGCTGTTGTTCGCCGCGGACCCCGCTGATCCTGCGGCAGGCCTACCCGGTGCGGCAGTCCCCATACGGCCTGGCCGGTTCCCGCGAGCTGGCCTGGGTGTCCCTCACCGCCTCGAACGTCGTCATTGGTTACGATCTGTCAACCGGAATTCCCGTCGAAAGGGTGCGATACCCAACCGTGCAGCAACCCAACTCGCTGGCTTTTGACGAAGCGTCGGGCACCTTGTACGTGGTGTCGGGGTCGGGTGCGGGCGTCCAGATCATCGAGCACGCGGCGGGCACCCCGTGACGAGCCGCTCCGCGCCACGGTGGAGTCGGCTGCCGGCGGGCTGGGAAGCGGAGATGTCCGACGAATACGAATGGATACCGCTGCGCCTGCCGCCCGAAGTGACGCGGGTCAGCGCGTCGACCCGGCTGTCCATCGAGGCCGAATATCGCGGCTGGGAGCTCACGCGGGTGCGGCTCTACACCGACGGCAGCCGACGGGTGTTGTTGCGCCGCAAGAAATCTCGTCTGAACAACCGGCGGCCCGATCAGCCGGAATTGTGATGTACCGGCTTACCCGCCGGCTGTTGTTCTTAATCCCGCCCGAGCGCATCCACACGCTGGTGTTCGCGGCGCTGCGCGGCACCACGTCCGTCGCCGTGACGCGGCGATTGCTGCACCGACGGCTCGCCCCGACCGATCCGGTGCTGGCCAGCACCGTGTTCGGGGTGCGTTTCCCGGGGCCGCTGGGGCTGGCCGCCGGCTTCGACAAGGACGGCAAGGGGCTGCTCACCTGGGGCGCACTGGGTTTCGGGTATGCCGAGGTGGGCACGGTCACGGCGCAGCCCCAGCCCGGCAACCCCGGCCCGCGCCTTTTCCGGTTGCCCGCCGACCGGGCCCTGCTGAACCGGATGGGGTTCAACAATCGCGGCGCCGGCGCGCTC
>NZ_JAOPWB010000172.1 GCF_025965855.1 Mycobacterium sp.
CACGCCGCCCTCGCCGGCTGGGCAACCGGGATGCCCATCGACTCGGTGCGCGGCGGGCGCCCGGCCAGCCCTTGATGGCGCCCGACCTCGAAGGTCAAGTGGGGCCCGTCGGGATTTCCGATGTTGATGCTCTGGCCGTCGTGAATGTCCACCACCGGCACCCGGCAGCCGTTGACGAAAGTCCCGTTGAGCGAACCGTTGTCGATCGCCAGCCACCTGCCCTGCTCGAATCGCAGCAACAGATGGGCGCGCGAAATCAGCGGGTGCGTGATGCGCACGTCGGCCCGGAGATCCCGTCCGACGACGACGTCATGACCCGTGGCGAAGGTTCGTTCCGACCCGTCATGACGAACGGTTAATGCAGGTGGGGCTGGTGCGCTCATTGCCATAACTGTAGCGGGTACATCCGCTTTCACCAGGTGACATCAGCGTCCGGGCGCATCGTCAGCGGGCTAGAGCGTCGGGCGCGCCGGTTACCACGCATCGGGTCCGGCTGTAGACCGTGGGTATGCACCGATTGCAGTGCGTGCACGCCGAATGCACGCTATGCCCGGCGCCGTCGGCGGCGATCCGATTGACGAGGTCCGGCTCGGCCAGCAGCGCCCGGGCCATCGCCACGAACTGGAATCCCTCCGCCATCGCCAGGTCCATCGTTTCCCGGTTGGTGATGCCGCCGAGCAGGATCAGCGGCATCGTCAGCTCGGCGCGGAACAGCTTGGCGTGGCGCAATAGATAGGCCTCGCGGTAGGGGTATTCGCGGAGGAACTTCTTGCCCGTCATGCGGATGCCCCAGCGCAGCGGCGGCTTGAAGGCGCCGGCGAACTCCTTGACCGGCGCGTCGCCGTGGAACAGATACATCGGGTTGACCAGCGAGCTGCCCGCGGTGAGTTCGATCGCGTCCAGCCCACCGTCGTCCTGCAGCCATTTGGCGGTTCTCAGCGATTCTTCGGTGCCGATGCCGCCGCGCACACCGTCGGCCATGTTGAGCTTGGCGGTCACCGCGATCGGCGCGCCGTCTTTTTCCACCGCGCGCCGAACGGCCATCACCATGCCGCGGGCCAACTTGGCGCGGTTCTCCAGCGATCCGCCGAACTCGTCGTCGCGGCGGTTGATCAGCGGGGACAGGAACGCGCTCGCCAAATAGTTGTGGCCCAAATGGATTTCGACCGCGTCGAAGCCGGCTTCGATGGCCAGCCGCGCGGCGTTGGCGTGCCCTTCGATGACGTCGTCGATGTCCTCGCGCGTCGCCTTCCTGGCGAAGCGCATCCCGATCGGGTTGAAGAACCGTACCGGTGCCAGGGCGGTGGCCTTGTTGGTGCGGGCATTGGCGACCGGGCCGGCGTGGCCGATCTGCGCGCTCACCGCCGCACCCTCGGCGTGGATCGCGTCGGTCAGCCGGCGCAGCCCGGGCACCGCCTCCGGGCGCATCCACAGCCCGTTGCCCTCGGTGCGCCCGCCGGGGGAGACCGCGCAATAGGCGACGGTGGTCATGCCCACCCCGCCGGCGGCCGGCAGCCGGTGGTATTCGATCAGATCGTCGGTCACCAGCGCGCCGGACGTGCGCGCCTCGAACGTCGCGGCCTTGATGATCCGGTTGCGCAACGTGAGGGGGCCCAGCTGGGCCGGCGAGAAGACATCTGGAGGGGTAGACATATCCGGAGCCTAATGCGGCGGCATGGAAGACTGTCCGGCGTGGGCGCAATCACGCTGGACGGCACGGCCACCCGGGACGAGATCTTCGTCGACCTCAAGCAACGGGTGGCCGCACTGACCGCCTCGGGTCGCACGCCCGGGCTGGGCACCATCCTGGTCGGCGACGATCCCGGGTCGCAGGCCTACGTCCGCGGCAAGCATGCGGACTGCGCCAAGGTCGGCATCACCTCGATCCGCCGCGACCTGCCCGCCGACATCAGCACCGCCCAGCTCGACGAGACCATCGACGAGCTGAACGCCAACCCGGAGTGCACCGGCTACATCGTGCAGTTGCCGCTCCCCAAGCACCTCGACGAGAACGCGGCGCTGGAGCGCGTCGACCCCGACAAGGACGCCGACGGGCTGCACCCGACGAGCCTGGGCCGCCTGGTGCTGTCCATCCCCGCGCCGCTGCCGTGCACCGCGCGCGGCATCGTGCACCTGCTGCGGCGCTACGAGGTCGAGATCGCCGGGGCGCACGTGGTCATCATCGGCCGTGGCGTGACGGTCGGCCGCCCCCTGGGGCTGCTGATGACCCGCCGCTCGGAGAACGCCACGGTGACGTTGTGCCACACCGGGACTCGTGACCTGCCCGCGCTGGCCCGGCAGGCGGACATCATCGTGGCCGCCGTGGGCGTCCCGCACATGCTGACCGCGGACATGGTGCGTCCCGGCGCCGCGGTCGTCGACGTGGGCGTCAGCCGCACCGATAACGGCCTCGTCGGCGATGTCCATCCGGATGTGTGGGGGGTGGCCGGCCACGTGTCACCGAATCCCGGCGGCGTCGGGCCGCTTACCCGCGCGTTCCTGTTGACCAACGTCGTCGAATTGGCCGAGGGACGGCAATAAGAGGTGCGCGCGACGTTACGGGCCCAGTGGCCGATCCTGTTGGTTGAACTGATCTTCACCGTGGCATTTGTCTTGGCGGCGGCCAACTTCTGGCGTCGCGGTGCCCTGCTGATCGGCATCGGGGTCGGCGTGGCGGCGATACTGCGGTTGGTGTTGTCCGACGAGCGCGCCGGTCTGTTGGTCGTCCGCAGCCGCGGCATCGACTTCTTGACCACTGCGACGGTGGCGGCGGCGATGGTCTATATCGCGTCGACCATCGACCCGTTGGGCACCCGCTAGAGCCCTGGCACGCCGGGGATTCGGCCCAGGCCGCCGGGCAGGCCGCCACCCAGGCCGCCACCCAGGCCGCCGGGAATTCCGGGCAGGCCGGCGGTCGGGTTGCCGCTGGCGATGTTGGCCATCTCCTGCGGGCAGTACATCTGGATCGCAATCGTGGTGAACATCTGGGCCATCTGGGGTGACATGCCGCGGTGGGTGACGGTCGCCGCGGCGGCGGCGAAGTTCCCGCCCGGCGTGGCGAGCATCGGGCAGATGGACTGGCCCACGGACATCGCGTTCCCCGGCTCACCGAAGTCGATGCCGGCGTGATTCAGCGCATCGATGAAGTTGTCGTCGGCCGCCGGGTCCGCCTCGGCCGGTGCCGCGAACGCCGCGGCAGCGGTGAGCAGGCCGGCGGCGACGGCTAGCAGCCGGATGGTCAGCGGCTGGTGACGAAATAGCCAGATCCAACGCGAAGTCTCCGCCGCCAGTGCCTTCATGCCAGTCTCCCCATCTTTCGCTGGGTGCACTTAGGGCACTCCAGTCACGTTAGGAACTCTGATCTATAACTGTCACGTTTACAACACGGTGCGATAAAGGTTTGCACAATAAGCGTTTTGTGAGGGCATCGTGCGCGCGGCGTCGCTTATTGGGGTGAGACGCGCCCGGGCCGGCGCCGCGCGATCGAGGCCACACTGTGACCTGACACTCGCGCGGAGGGCCGGATTTTCCGGTGCCGTTTGGACCAGAATCCGGCCCATGACGACGAATCACGGCCGTCCGCTGGACCTTTCCTTTGAGAGGCGCCTCTCGCGCCAGACCTTCCTTCGCGGCGCCGTCGGAATGCTGGCGACCGGAGCGGTGTTCGGCAGCGCGCGCGCCGCCGCGGACCCCGCCACCGGGTGGGGTGGCTTGTCCTCCTCCATCGGCGGCAATGTCTTGTTGCCCGCCAACGGTGCCCAATTCTCCACGGGCAAGGAGGTTTTCAATTCGCTTTACAACAACTCCAATCCGGCTGCGGTCGTCAAGGTTTCATCGCAGTCTGACGTGCAGAAGGCGGTCTCGTTCGCGACGGCGAACGGGCTCAAGATCGCCCCACGCGGGGGCGGGCATTCGTACATCGGCGCGTCCAGCTCCAGCGGCACGATGGTCATCGACCTGCGCGGGCTTCCCGGCGGGGTGAACGTCGACGGCGCGGGCAACGCCACGGTCACGCCGGCGACCACTGTGTATGCCGTGCACCAGGGGCTGGCCGGCGCTGGTCGCGCGATCCCCACCGCCACCTACCCGAGCATCGGGATCGCGGGACTGGCCCTTGGCGGCGGAGTGGGGGCCGATTGCCGCCATGCGGGCCTGACCTGCGATGCCCTGCAGTCGGCCACGGTGGTGTTGCCCAGCGGCGACGTGGTCACCGCGTCCGCCAACGACCATCCGGACCTGTACTGGGCGCTGCGCGGTGGCGGCGGCGGCAATTTCGGGGTCACGACGTCGATGACCTTCGCGACCTTCGCGACCGGTGACAACGACGTCGTCCGGCTCGACTTCCCTCCGTCGGCTGCGGTGCAGGTGCTTGCCGGCTGGCAGTCATGGATGAGCGGCGCGGACCGAAACACCTGGGGGATAGTCGATCTTTCGGTCGGGAGTCAGCCAAACTGCCACGTGCTGGCAACCTGTCCCGCGGGCGCCGGCTCGGGCGTCGTCGACGCCATCAAATCCGCGGTCGGGGTGGCCCCCACCGCGGTTCAGAACAAGACGCTCAGCCATATGGACCTGGTGACGTATCTGGCCGGGGGCAGCTCGGCGGCTTCACCGGTGGGTTTTGTGGGTGGATCCGACGTGCTCTCGACGATGAATTCCGCTGCCGCCCATGCTATTGCGACGGCGATCGGGCAGTGGCCCGCCTCCGGCGGCAAGGCGTCGGTGCTCGTCGACCCGCTGGACGGCGCCGTCGGCGACGTGGGTGCGGGGGACACCGCGTTCCCGTGGCGCAAGCAGTCCGCGCTCTTGCAGTGGTACGTCGAGCCCGCCGGCAACCAGGTGGCCGCGGCGACGCAGTGGCTGAACTCCGCGCACCAAGCGGTCCAACAGTTTTCGGTCGGCGGATACGTCAACTACCTGGAGGCCAACAGCTCGCCATCGCGCTACTTCGGCTCGAACCTGTCGCAGCTGACGACGGTGCGGCAAAAGTACGATCCCAACCGGGTCATGTTCTCGGGGTTGAACATCTGACGGTCGTCGACGTCCACTATCTTGCGCCACGGCCCGCCAACGAAATAAGTTGCGCCACTTTGGTTTCACTAGTCTCTTGGCGGAGTTTTTTGTCGGTGCCCTTGGATAGTTTGGCGGTGTGAGTGCCAGCAAGGTTGTTGATCGCGAGGCGTTGTCGGGCGCCCTTGATGCCCTGGACGCCGCGTTCGACAAGGTGGCCGAGTTTGACTGTGAGGCTTTGGTTACTCGCGAGCAGCTGGCGTTGTTGGAGCGCTTCGAGCGACACCGCCGACGCATACCGTCCTTAGAACACACGCTAATCAACGCCCTTGGCCGCCAGGCCACCCCGGCAGAACTGGGCGGCAAGCTCTCCCACGCCATCGCCGAGGCGACACTGATCAGCCGCGCCGAAGCCTCCCGGCGCATCAAAGAAGCCGCCGACCTGGGCCCACGCCACGGCCTGACCGGGGAACCGTTGGCGCCGGTGCTCGCCGCCACCGCCGCCGCCCAGCGCGACGGCAAGCTGGGTGCCGGCCAGGTGGCGGTGATCCGGCGCTTCTACCACCAGCTGCCTGGCTGGATCGATGCCGCCACCCGCGAGGAGGTCGAAGCGAAGTTGGCCACTGAAGGCAGCCAGTTTCGTCCCGAACAACTCGCCGAGCTGGCCGACACGCTGGCCGACTGCCTCAACCCCGACGGCAATTACACCGACGAGGACCGCGCCCGGCGGCGCGGCATAACGTTGGACAAGCAAGGTTCCGATGGGATGTCGCAGCTGCGCGGCTGGCTGACCCCCGAGGCGCGAGCCACCTTCGAAGCCGTGCTGGCGAAGCTGGCCGCTCCTGGCATGTGCAACCCCGCCGATGACACCGCCTGCGTGGACGGCCCACCCACCCAAGACGCCATCGACCACGACGCTCGGTCGGCCACCCAGCGCAACCACGACGCGCTCAACGCAGCGCTGCGCGGGCTGTTGGCGTCGGGAAAACTCGGCCAGCACAACGGGTTGCCGGCCTCCATCATCGTCACCACCACGCTGGCCGAACTGGAAGCCGCCGCCGGGCGCGCCCTGACCGGTGGGGGCAGCATCCTGCCGATGAGCGACGTGATCCGCCTGGCCCGCCACGCCCGGCACTATCTGGCCATCTTCGACAAAGGCAAAACCCTGGCGCTGTATCACACCAAACGCCTGGCCTCACCCGCACAGCGGATTGTGTTGTACGCCAAGGACCGTGGCTGCACCGCACCCGGGTGCACCGTGCCCGGCTACTACAGCGAAGTCCACCACGTCATCGGCTACGCCGCCTGCCGCTGCACCGACGTCAACAACCTCACCCTCGGCTGCCCCAGCCAACACCACATCGTCCAACCCGGCGGCTGGAGCACCCGCAAAAACGCCCGCGGCGACACCGAATGGATCCCGCCCCCACACCTCGACCGCGGCCAACCGCGCACTAACACCTACTGGCACCCCGAAAAGCTCCTCCGCCGCGAGGACGAAGACGACGAGTGGTAGCGGCCGGACTTAGGCGCTCGAAAAGCTCACAACACACGGTGTTGTTGATCCGCGGTGCCCGCATACGGTCGGCATCGCTCGACCAGGGCCTGGGCCAGCAGTGCCGGCTCGCTCACCATCAGGCAGTGACAGGTATCGATCTCGATCAGTGTCTGCACACCGCCGATCGCTTCCATGTATTTGCGCTGCACCTTCGGCGCGAGGGCACGATCCCGAAGGGTCAATATCCACGTTCGAGGAATGTCCTCGGGCGTCCCGCGCCAAGACACTTTCTCCGTGAGGATGCGAAGTGATTCCGGGTAGAGCTTGCCGGTCATGAATCGCCGGCGATGCGAAGGAACTCCGTTCAAGTACGCGAATCTCGCCAGCATTCTTGGTGTTTCGCGCGGCACGCCACTCTTCACGAAGCGCCGGGCGATCCTGGCGAGAAACCACGGTAAGCTGTCCACGATCGACGAACCTTCGGGCGGCAGGAAGGCGGCAGCGAAGATCATTTCGCGCACGCTCGCCGCTCCAAGCTTGGTGACCACTCCCGGCAGCGTCATTCCCCCGATCGAATGACCAACGAGGACGATGTCCTCCAATCCGGCACTCTGGATGTCGCCGACGAGCGCGTCGACAATGTCGGCGATGGTCAATCGCCTCAGGTCTCCCCGCTTGTTCCGCCGTCCCGGCATGTCGAGAGCAAGTACGGTCAGGTTTGGCTCCTGCCGATGGATTTCGTCGACGGTGAGCTCCCAAGAATCCGCTGCGAGCCCGCCGCCATGCACGAGAACCAGAGTCGGCAGTGCCATCGCGGGCCTCCTCGAGCAGCGCCCCCAGGACCCGAATCCTAGAGCGTGCGGCGCGAAGAACGCACCTATCCGGCCAGCGCGGCCCGGATGCACACGGTGACATAGGGCAGCGCCAGACCGGTCGAATTCGCCAGCGCCGGATGGGTGGCGAGCAACTCACGCACCTGGTCGAGCGTTCTGGTGCGAACCTCGGTCGGCGATGTGATGCAGTAGCTGCGCGACGCCACCAGGTCGATCAACGCTTGCGGCGTAAGGTAACTCGTCCACTCGATCTGATGCCGCTCGGGATCGGTGAATGACGCGGACAGTTTGACGTCGAAGCGGCCCCGGTCGCCATCGGAGCCGATGATGTCGCCCAGCTCACGCACCCAGCCCAGCCGTTCGTCGCGGGTGTTCCACACCAGACCGAGCCGCCCGCCCGGCCGCAACACGCGGGCCACCTCCGGAATCGCCCGCTCGGGATCCACCCAGTGCCATGCCTGGGCGACGACCACGGCGTCAACGCTGTTGTCTTCCAACGGAATTTCTTCCGCAGTGCCCAGCAGGGCCCGCGTTTCCGGCAGCGAGGAGCGCAGCACCTCCAGCATGTCGGGAATCGGGTCGACCGCCACCACGTCCAGGCCGCGTTCCACCAGCCGGGTGGTCAGTTTGCCGGTGCCCGCGCCCAGATCAAGCACACGGCGCGCGCCGCGCGGTATCAACCAGTCGATCGCCTCCGGTGGATAGGAGGGGCGGCCTCGCTCGTAGGCAGCAGCCGCCGAGCCGAACGATAGGGAGCGGTCGTGGCTGGAGCGGATCACCTCGGACATCTGGGGGACACGCCTTCCTCATCGGCCAAGCCAAGCGTCTTACGGATCAACTCGCCGACGGCCTCGGATTCCACCAGGAATCCGTCGTGCCCGCAGATGGAGTCGACGACGTGGAGCTCGGAGCAGCCCGGCAGCAGCTCGGCCAGCTCCTCCTGCAGGCGCAGCGGGTAGAGCCGGTCGGAGGTGATGCCGCCGACCACCACCGGCACCGGGCACCGGCGCAGGGCGCTGTCGACGCCGCCGCGGCCGCGGCCGACGTCGTGGCTGCTCAGCGCCTCGGTCAGAATGACATAGCTGCCCGCGTCGAAGCGGGCCAACAGCTTGTCGCCCTGATGCTCCAGGTAGCTCTGCACGGCGTAGCGGCCGCCGTTCGCCGGATCCTCGTCGCCCTGGCTGCCGTTGGCGAACCGGGTGTCGAGCTCGACCTCGCCGCGGTAGGTCAGGTGGGCGAAGCGACGGGCGATCGTCAGCCCGGCATCCGGCGCGCGGCCGGTGTCGTGGTAGTCGCCGCCCTGCCAGTTCGGGTCGGCCTTGATCGCCGCGATCTGCGTGGCCTGCGTGCCGATCTGGTCGGCGGTGGCGCGCGCACCGACCGCCAGCAGCAGCCCGGCCCGCACCCGGTCGGGGTAGCCGACGATCCACTCCAAAGCCCTTGCGCCGCCCATGGATCCGCCGACGACGGCGGCCACCTCATCGATGCCCAGGGCGGCCAGCGCGGCGACGTCCGCCTGCACCTGGTCGCGCACCGAAATCAGCGGAAACCTTGAGCCCCAAGGCTTTCCGTCGCGAGCGAGCGAGCCGGGTCCGGTGGAGCCGCGGCAGCCGCCGAGCACATTGGTGGCCACGGCGCACCAGCGGTTGGTGTCGATCGGCGCGCCCGGCCCGGCCACCCCGTCCCACCAGCCGGGCGTGGGATGCCCGGGTCCGGCGGGCCCGGTGATGTGCGAATCACCGGTGAGCGCGTGTTGCACCACCACCATGTTGTCGCGCGTGGGCGATAACTCACCCCAGCGCTGGATGGCGATACAGACATCGTCGATCACCGCGCCGCTTTCGGTGGTCAGCGAGCCGATGTGCACAAACCCGATTTCACCCTCGGCGGGCAGCGTCTGCGTCGGGACGTCGAAGATCGTCATGTCAGAACCCCTCAGAAAGCTGCCACGGCCTGCGGGTCGGCCGCGTCGGCGCCGAACTTTCGGGCCGCGGCGAAGCCGAGCTCCAGGTCGGCCAGGATGTCGTCGATGCCCTCGATGCCGACGGCCAGCCGCACCAGGCCGGGGCTGACGCCGGTGGTCAGTTGCTCCTCGGCGCTCAGCTGGGCGTGGGTGGTCGACGCCGGGTGAATCACCAGGGAGCGCACGTCGCCGATGTTGGCGACGTGGCTGTGCAGCTGCAGCGCGTTCACGAACGCCTTGCCGGCCTCGACCCCGCCGGCCAGCTCGAACGCCAGCACGGCTCCGGTTCCTTTGGGCGCCAGCTGCTTTCCCCGCTCGTACCAGGGCGAGCTGGGCAGCCCCGCGTAGTTCACGGACAGCACGCCGTCGTGGCCGGACAAAAACTCGGCGACCCGCTGCGCGTTGGCGACGTGGCGCTCGACGCGCAGGCTCAGCGTCTCCAGGCCCTGGGCCACCAGGAACGCGTTGAACGGCGCGGCGGCCGAACCCAGGTCACGCAGCAGTTGCACGCGGGCCTTGAGCGCGTACGCCGGCGGGCCCAGCTCGGCGAACACCACGCCGTGATAGCTGGGGTCGGGCGTGGTGAATCCGGGGAACCGGCCCTGCGTCCAGTCGAAGGTGCCGCCGTCGACGATCACGCCGGCGATCGCGGCGCCGTGCCCGCCCAGGTACTTGGTGGCCGAGTGCACCACGATGTCGGCGCCCTGCGTGAACGGCTGGATCAGGTACGGCGTCGCGATGGTGTTGTCGACGATCAGAGGCACACCGTTGGCGTGGGCGACCCCGGAAACCCCCGGGGTGTCCAGGATGTCGATCTGCGGGTTGGAGATGGTCTCGGCGAAGAACGCCTTGGTGTTCGGCCGCACCGCCGCCTGCCACGAATCGAGATCGTCGGGATCCTCGACGAAGCTGACGTCGATGCCGAGCTTCGGCAGCGAATAGTGGAACAGGTTATAAGTCCCGCCGTAGAGCCGCGGGCTGGAGACGATGTGATCCCCGGCACTCGCGAGGTTCAATATGGCGAATGTCTCAGCGGCCTGCCCGGAGGATAGGAACAGCGCGGCCACCCCGCCCTCGAGCGCGGCGATGCGTTGCTCGACGACGTCGGTGGTCGGGTTGCCGATCCGGGTGTAGATGTTGCCCGGAATCTCGAGCCCGAAGAGGGCCGCGGCGTGCGTGGTGTCGTCGAAGACGTAGGACGTGGTCTGGTAGATCGGCAGGGCGCGGGCTTTGGTCGCCGGGTCGGGACTCTGGCCGGCGTGCACCTGCTTCGTCTCGAACGACCAATGCGCGGTCGGATCGGCCTCGGGACTGGTTTCGTTGTTTTGGGAGCTCACGTGCGGTGTGCTTTCTTCTCAGAAGGGCATGAATTCGGGCATCGGGAAGGTGCGCGGTCGAATTAGCGACGGCAGACAATGCGACGCGAATGAGCTTGATGAATGCACATCACGTTTCCCCTCTAGTCAGGGGTCCGGTATGGCGGACCCGCGCTTGCCGCGCAGCCTGTGGCTACTAGACCTGGTCTTTCACCCGGGGCACCCCACCGCGGTTGGAGGGTTGCCGGCCAGCAAGCCGGGGCTTAACGCTGGCACTCATGACCGATGTGAAGCCTATCTCATAGCGGCGAGTCGATGCCAATGGGCCGATCCGGCGGCCATCGGTGCCGCACTTCGCGCGCTGGCCTGCGGGTCGACACCTGTCCAAACACCCTTGATAACGTGGCAACCAGACGCTGAGCCCCATCAGTATCTGACCAATGACGCCGGGAGATGGACCGTGTGCGCCGAACAGCCGACCGTCATCTACACGCTGACCGACGAAGCGCCGCTGCTGGCGACCTACGCGTTCCTGCCGATCGTGCGAGCCTTCGCCGAGCCGGCCGGCATCAAGATCGAGGCGAGTGACATCTCCCTGGCCGCTCGGATCCTTGCCGAGTTCCCCGATCACCTGACCGAAGAGCAGCGGGTGCCGGACGACCTGGCAGAACTGGGAGCGCTGACGAAGCGATCCGACACCAACATCATCAAGCTGCCAAACATCAGCGCCTCGGTGCCCCAATTGGTCGCCGCGGTCAAGGAGCTGCAAGGCAAAGGGTTCAAGGTTCCGGACTTTCCGCAGAATCCGAAGACCGACGAGGACAAGGCAATTCGTGAGCGCTACGCCAAATGCCTTGGCAGCGCCGTCAACCCGGTACTACGTGAAGGCAACTCGGACCGACGCGCGCCCAAGGCCGTCAAGGAGTACGCGCGCAAGCACCCGCACAGCATGGGCGAGTGGTCGCCGGCGTCTCGCACCCATGTCGCGACCATGCGGCACGGCGACTTCTACCACGGCGAGAAGTCGATGACGCTGGATCGCGCGCGCAACGTAAAGATGGTGCTGGAAACCAAAAGCGGGCAGACCCTCGAGCTTAAGGGAAAGGTCGTGCTGCGCGACGGCGACGTCATCGACAGCATGTTCATGAGCAAGAAGGCGCTCTGCGAGTTCTACGAGGAACAGATGCAGGACGCCTACGAGACCGGCGTGATGTTCTCACTCCACGTCAAGGCGACCATGATGAAGGTCTCCCACCCCATCGTCTTCGGCCACGCCGTGAAGATCTATTACAAGGAGGCATTCGCCAAGCACGAGGCGCTGTTCGACGAACTCGGCGTCAACGTCAACAACGGATTGATCGATCTCTACAACAAGATCGAGTCGCTGCCCGCGTCGCTGCAAGAGGAGATCATCCGCGACCTGCACGCCTGCCACGAGCACCGTCCCGAGCTGGCGATGGTCGATTCGGCCAAGGGCATCACCAACTTCCATTCGCCCAGCGACGTGATCGTGGATGCGTCGATGCCGGCGATGATCCGCGCCGGCGGCAAGATGTGGGGCGCCGACGGGCGGCAGAAGGACACCAAGGCCGTCAACCCCGAGTCGACCTTCTCCCGCATCTACCAAGAGATCATCAACTTCTGTAAAACCCACGGCCAGTTCGATCCGACGACGATGGGCACCGTTCCCAACGTCGGCCTGATGGCGCAGCAGGCCGAGGAGTACGGCTCGCACGACAAGACGTTCGAGATCCCCGAAGAAGGTGTCGCCAACATCGTCGACCTGGAGACCGGGGAAGTCCTTCTCACCCAGAACGTGGAATGCGGTGACATCTGGCGCATGCCCATCGTCACGGACGAAGCGATCCGCGACTGGGTCAAGCTGGCCGTCAACCGGGCCCGAAACTCGGGCATGACGGTGGTGTTCTGGCTGGACACCGAGCGGCCGCACGAGGTCGAGCTCCGCAAGAAGGTCAAGGAGTACCTGAAGGAGCACGACACCGAGGGCCTCGAAATCCAGATCATGCCGCAAGTGTGGGCCATGAGGTACACGCTGGAGCGTGCGATGCGCGGGCAGGACACCATCGCCGCGACCGGAAACATTCTGCGCGACTACCTCACCGACCTGTTCCCCATCTTGGAGCTCGGCACCAGCGCCAAGATGCTGTCCATCGTGCCGCTGATGTCCGGCGGTGGAATGTACGAAACCGGCGCGGGCGGTTCGGCGCCGAAGCACGTCCACCAACTCGTGGAGGAAAACCATCTGCGCTGGGATTCCCTCGGTGAGTTCCTCGCTCTGGGAGCGTGTTTCGAAGACATCGGTATCAAGACCGACAACGAGCGCGCCAAGATTCTGAGCAAGACGCTGGATGCCGCGATCGGTAAGCTGTTGGAGAACAACAAGGGTCCGTCGCGCAAGACCGGCGAACTCGATAACCGCGGCAGCCAGTTCTACTTAGCGCTGTACTGGGCCGAGCAGCTTGCCGCGCAATCCGACGACGAAGAGTTGCGCGAGCACTTCGCCGCGCTGGCCGGCGAGTTGAGCTGCAACGAGGGCGCCATCGTGGCCGAACTCGCGGAGGCGCAGGGCGAGGCGGTCGACATCGGTGGCTACTATCGCCCGGACGCGGAGAAGACGACTGCTGTGATGCGGCCGAGCAAAACGTTCAATGAAGCGCTAGCAGCTTCGCAAAGCTGACGCCGCGAGGAGAAAGTCGAACTCGATATGTCCAACGAATCCAAGATCAAAGTCAAGGGCCCGGTAGTCGAGCTCGACGGCGACGAGATGACCCGCGTCATCTGGAAGTTCATCAAGGACATGCTGATCCTGCCCCATCTCGACATCAACCTGGAGTACTACGACCTGGGCATGGAGCACCGCGACCGCACCGACGATCAGGTGACGATCGACGCGGCCTATGCGATCAAGAAGCACGGCGTGGGCGTCAAGTGCGCGACCATCACCCCCGACGAGGCCCGCGTTCAGGAATTCAATCTGAAGAAGATGTGGCTGTCGCCAAACGGAACCATCCGGAACATCTTGGGCGGCACCATCTTCCGCGAGCCGATCGTGATCTCGAACGTCCCGCGCCTGGTTCCGGGCTGGACCAAGCCAATTGTCATCGGCCGTCACGCTTTTGGTGACCAGTACCGGGCGACGAACTTCAAGGTCGACCAGGCGGGCACCGTCACGTTGACGTTCACCCCCGCCGACGGCAGCGAGCCGATGGTGCACGAGCTGGTGTCCATCCCCGAGGACGGCGGCGTCGTGATGGGCATGTACAACTTCAAGCAATCCATCCGCGATTTCGCGCGCGCCTCGTTCGCCTACGGCCTCAACGCCAAGTGGCCGGTGTATCTGTCCACCAAGAACACCATCCTCAAGGCCTACGACGGCATGTTCAAAGACGAGTTCCAGCGCATCTACGACGAGGAATTCAAGGAGCAGTTCGAAGCCGAGGGGCTGACCTACGAGCACCGGCTCATCGACGACATGGTCGCGGCCTGCCTCAAGTGGGAGGGCGGCTACGTCTGGGCCTGTAAGAACTACGACGGCGACGTGCAGTCCGACACCGTCGCGCAGGGGTACGGCTCGCTGGGGCTGATGACGTCGGTGCTGATGACCGCCGACGGCAAGACCGTCGAGGCCGAGGCCGCGCACGGCACCGTCACCCGCCACTTCAGGCAGTATCAGGCCGGCAAGCCGACCTCGACCAATCCGATCGCCTCGATCTTCGCCTGGACCCGGGGACTGCAGCACCGCGGCAAGCTGGACGACACCCCCGAGGTGATCGAGTTCGCCCAAAAGCTGGAGGAAGTCGTCATCTCCACGGTCGAGGGCGGCAAGATGACCAAGGACCTGGCCATCCTCATCGGGCCCGAGCAGGAGTACCAGAACAGCGAGGAATTCCTCAATTCCATCGCCGAGAATCTGGAGAAGGCTTTAGCCGGCTAGCCGGTGGGCTGTTCGCGGCCCGGGGACGGGCAGCGTTCTTCGATGAAGCCGGTGATCACCTCGGTGACGCGGCCGGGCGCCTCGAACATCGGGACGTGCCCCACGCCGTCGAGCTTGGTGACCTGGTGGTTTTGCGGTAGGTGGGTGCTGAAGTGCCGGCTGAATCGGGGCGCGGGAATGATCCGATCCTTCTCGCAGATCACCAAATGCGCGGGCACGGCGTTGAGCGCCAGCTCCCGCAGGCCGGGCAGCAGCGTCGCCTTGACCAGCAGCTGGAAGTAGGCCGGGCAGTGCGCGGCGTCGTCGATGATGGCGGACAGCTGGCGCTCGCTGACGCGGTCCGGCGACGCGCTGATTGCGTAGGTCGCTAGGCGGCGGCTGAACGGCAGGTGCAACACGCGCGGCCCGAACGCCCAGGCGAGTACGAGCAGCGGGATGCCCAGGATGAACTTGGCGATCACCTCGAACTTGGCCGGGGTCCAGCGCGTCCAACCGCCGGCCGGGGCGATGCCGGTGACGCTGCGCGCCCGCCCGCGCCGCTCGAGTTCGAAGGCCACCCAGCCGCCCAGCGAGTTGCCGACGATGTGGGCGGTCTTCCAGCCCAGTTCGTCCATCTGGCGCTCCACGTGATCGGCGAGCAGCGCCGACGACAGGAACCAGGTGCCGGCGGGCGGGCCGCCGTTGTGGCCGGCCATCGTCGGGGCGAAGACCTCGTAGCGGCCGGTGTCCGCCAGCTGCTGCGCCACGTCCTCCCACACCGCCTGCGACAGCAGGAACGGATGCAGCAGCAGGATCGGTTCTCCGGAACCGAGGTGGATCGGCGGACGGGTCCCCACGTTGCTCCCCATGGATCCGACAGTAATGGCGGTACCGCCGGTACCGCAAACAACGGCCGGTCTGCGCGTGAAAAGATCGGGGCATCTTGACGTCCTCCCCCGCCTACAGGCGGGGGATTCCAACCACGTCGCACCTAGGCAGCAGGAGGACAGAGTTGAGGTTCACGGTTCGCAGACCGGCTAGTGCCGAGGTCTCCCCGTGCTGTCACCGCCCGTCCGGCGGCGATGTTGCGTGCTGCGTTCACGTCGGCATTGCACGGGCCGGCACCACAGGCGACACACTGAAAAACCGCTTGGCTCTTGCGGTTTTCCGGCGCGACATGGCCGCAGTGGGAGCATCGTTGCGACGTGTACGCCGCGGGGACAAGTTCCAGGCGCCCCACAGCTTTGTGCTCGAGCCGGGCCACCAGCAGCCCCCACCCGTGGCGGCTGATCGCACGATTGAGTCCCCGTTTCTGTGCGACGTTGGTGCCCGCGCAGTCACGGGTGCCCTGCGCCGAGCGGGTCATGGCCCGCAGGTTCAAGTCCTCGACGCGGACGGTCTCGAACCGACGCGCCACATCGGTGGTGGTCTTTTCCACCCAGTCACGGCGCCGGTCGGCGTCACGCGCCCGCAGCCTCGCGATGGCGAGCTTGGTTCGTTCCCGCCTGTGAGATCCGCGTCGCGCCCGGGCCAGACGCCGCTGCAATCGGCGCAGCCGCTCGGTCTCGCGACTGTGAAGGCGTGGGGCGTGCCGCAGCTCCCCGGTGGACAGCGCCGCAGACACCGTCACGCCGCGATCAACGCCGACCACGCTGCCATCATCGGGTCCCGGGATGGGTGCAGGGATGACAGCAAATGCGATGTGCCAACGCCCAGAGCGATCCCGAGTGACTCGGTAGGATTTCACCGCCTCGGGGATGTCACGGGTCCAGCGGAACCGCACCCACCCAATTTTGGGTATCCACACCTGCCCGTGGCGCCGGCTGAGCCGGTGAATGTGGCGCGGTTTGACGCCGACTTGTCGAAATCCCTCATGCTGACCAGCCTTGCGCCAGGTGGGGCGACGGTGGGTGCGGTGGAAGAAGTTGCGCATCGCTTGGGTGAAGTCGCGCAGCGCCTGTTGCTGCACGGTCTGCGATCCGGCTGCCAACCAGTCGTATTCGGCGCGCGCAGCAGTCAACTGGGCACACTGCTCGTGGTAGCCAGGCGCTTGGCGGCCTGGCTGCCAATGCTGTTGCTGCTCCACTGCCAAATTCCACACAAACCGGGCGTGCCGACAGTGCGCGGCCAATACAGCCACCTGCCCCGGGCTGGGAAGCAAACGGAACCTACACACAGCGACAACGTAACCGGCGCCACCGACAACATGCCGAAAGGAGAGAAGCGGCGTTACTCCCCCGGCTAAGGCCAGGGGTTTCCACACCGCAAACCTCATGAGCACCGCTACCGGATCCAGCCGGATTTTCTCCGGCGTGCAGCCCACGTCCGACTCGCTTCACCTGGGCAACGCGCTGGGCGCCATCACCCAGTGGGTCACGCTGCAGGACGACCATGACGCGTTCTTCTGCGTCGTCGACCTGCACGCCATCACCGTCGCGCAGGATCCTGAGGCGCTGCGACGCCGGACCCTGGTCACCGCCGCGCAGTACCTGGCGTTGGGCATCGACCCCGACCGCAGCACGGTCTTCGTGCAAAGCCACGTGCCCGCCCACACCCAGCTGGCGTGGGTGCTGGGTTGCTTCACCGGCTTCGGGCAGGCATCGCGGATGACGCAGTTCAAGGACAAGTCGACGCGCCAGGGCAGCGACTCGACCACCGTCGGCCTGTTCACCTACCCGGTGTTGCAGGCGGCCGACGTGCTGGCCTACGACAGCGATCTGGTGCCCGTGGGCGAGGACCAGCGTCAGCACCTCGAGCTGGCGCGCGACATCGCGCAGCGGTTCAACAGCCGCTTCCCCGACACCTTCGTGGTTCCCGACGTGCTCATTCCCAAGGTCACCGCCAAGATCTATGATCTGGCCGACCCGACGTCGAAGATGAGCAAATCGGCGGGCACCGATGCCGGGTTGATCAACCTGCTCGACGATCCGGCGTTGTCGGCCAAGAAGATTCGCTCCGCGGTGACCGACAGCGAGCGCGAGATCCGTTACGACACCGAGGCCAAGGCCGGCGTGTCGAACCTGCTGACCATCCAGTCGGCGGTCACCGGGGTCGGCATCGACAAGCTCGTCGAGGGCTACGCCGGGCGCGGCTACGGCGATCTGAAGAAGGACACCGCCGAGGCCGTGGTCGAATTCGTCGGCCCGATCAAGGCGCGTGTCGACGAATTGATGACGGACCGCGCCGAATTGGAGTCGGTGCTGGCGACCGGGGCGCAGCGCGCCGAGGAGGTCGCCGGCAAAACGGTTCGGCGGGTTTACGATCGATTAGGGTTTCTTCCGGTACGGGAATAGGTTTCACCATGAGCGAGCCGGCCAAGCCAGGCGTCCTCGATCGGCTGCGGGCCCGGTTTCGATGGCTCGACCACGTCGTGCGGGCCTATCAACGCTTCGATGAGCGCAACGGCGGCTTCTACGCCGCCGGCCTCACCTACTACACGATCTTCGCGTTATTCCCGTTGCTGATGGTGGGTTTCGCGGCGTTCGGGTTCCTGCTGTCGCGCCGGCCCCACCTGCTGAACACGATCGACGACCGCATCCGGTCCTCGGTGTCCGGCGCCCTTTCGCAACAGCTGGTGGACCTGATGAATTCCGCGATCGAGGCGCGGACCTCGGTCGGCGTCATCGGGCTGGCCACCGCGGCCTGGGCGGGTCTGGGCTGGATATCGCACCTGCGGGGCGCGGTAACCGAGATGTGGTGGGACAAGCGCATCGATTCGCCGGGCTTCGTACGCAACAAGCTTTCCGACCTGGTGGCGATGCTGGGGACGTTCGTGGTGGCGTTGGCCACCGTGGCGCTGAGCACGCTCGGCCACCAGGCGCCGATGGCTGCGGTGCTGAGATGGCTTGGGATACCAGAGTCTTCGGTGTTCGACTGGTTGTTCCGGCTTTTCTCGATATTGATCGCGTTGTTCGTGTCGTGGCTGTTGTTCACCTGGATGATCGCCCGGCTGCCGCGCGAGAAGGTCAACCTGGTCGACTCGATGCGGGCCGGGCTGCTGGCGGCGATCGGGTTCGAACTGTTCAAGCAGGTGGTTTCGCTGTATCTGAAGGCGGTGCTGCGCAGCCCCGCGGGGGCCACCTTCGGGCCGGTCCTGGGCCTCATGGTGTTCTCCTACATCACCGCGTATTTGGTGCTGTTCGCCGCGGCTTGGGCCGCCACCGCGTCCGACGATCCGCGGGCCAGGCCCGTGGACCCCCCGCCGCCCGCGATCATCGCCCCGCGGGTGCAGCTGGACAAGGGGCTGAGCACGCGTCAGACCCTGACCGCGATGGGCCTGGGAGCCGCTGGGGCGCTGGCGTTTTCCCGGCTGGCCCGCCGGCTTCGATAGCCGTGGCTACCCGTTCACCAGCCAGTCGCCGTGGGCCATGACGGCCGTGACCCGCAGTTCGCGGTCCAGCACAACAAGGTTGGCCTCAAACCCCGCCCGCAGCACGCCCACGCGTTGCAGCCCGAGGGCCCGCGCCGGCGTCGCCGCCGTCATGCGCGCCGCGGCGGCCAGTCCCGCGTCGGAGGCCACGCCGCGGAAGAGTCGATCCATGGTGGCGGTGCTGCCGGCGATCGTCGACGTGCCGTGCACCCGCGCCACGCCGGACACGACGTCGACCGGCACCGCGCCAAGCCGAAACGTCCCGTCGGCGCGGCCGGCCGCGGCGAGGGCGTCGGTGACCACGGCGACCCGGTCGGGCCCCGCGGCCCGGATCACCGCCCGCACGACCTCCGGGTGCACGTGCACGCCGTCGGCGATGAGTTCGACCGTCACCCCCGGGTCCTGCAGCAACGCGAGCGCGGGTCCCGGTTCGCGGTGGTGCAGCGGCGGCATCGCGTTGAACAGGTGGGTGCCCACCGTGGCGCCCGCGGCGATCGTCCGTTGCGTCTGCTCGTAGGTCGCGTCGGTATGGCCCACGGCCACAACCACATCCGCGTCCAGAAACCGCCGGATCGCGTCCTCGGCTCCCGGCAATTCCGGCGCCAGCGTGACCATCCGGATTGCGCCGCCGCCGGCGGCGAGCACGGCGTCGATCTCGGCGGGATCCGGGTTGCGCATCCGGGCGGGGTCGTGCGCGCCGCAGCGCGCCCGGCTCAGCCAGGGCCCCTCCAAGTGGATGCCCGCGACCGCGCCCCGTCGGGTCGCCGCGGCGAGCGCGCGCACGCCGGCGATCAGCTCCGCCGGCGAGGCGGTGACCAGGCTGGCGAGCGTGGTGGTGGTGCCGTGCCGCCGGTGAAAGTCCGCGGCCGCGCCGATGCCGTCGGCGTCGGTGTAGGAGGCGCCGCCCCCGCCGTGCACATGCATGTCGACAAAGCCCGGCACCACGACGCAATCCGGGAAGTCTTCGTCGGCCGGCCGCGGCGGTGGGCCGCCCCCACAGTCCAGGATCCGCCCGTCGGACGCCTCCAACCAGCCGGGCCGGCTGACCTGACCGTCGAGAACCATTGTTCCCCCGGCGATCAATCCCATCGGCCACCGTTTTCCCAGAAGTGGCTTATTTCCTCGAGTTGGCGTCCCTTGGTCTCCGGGGCGAACCGGTAGACGAAGCCGAAGGCGACCACCGCGAGCACCGCGAACACCACGAAAGTGCCTGCGCCACCGAGCGAATGCAGCATGGTCAGAAAAACGGCGGCGATGATCGCGTTGGCGACCAGGTTGGACGTGAGCATCGCGCTCGACCCGATGGACCGCAGCCGGGACGGGAAACTTTCGCTGGCATACACCCAGCCCAGCGAGCCAAAACCCAACGTGTAGCCGATGATGAACAGCAGCACGCCGCCGAACCCGAAAACCAGTCCCGCGCCGCCGAGATGGTTCTGGGCGAACACGGCCAGCAGGACGACGTCGGCGACGATCATCATCGCGATGCCGCACAACAGGATCGGACGCCGGCCCAGCCGGTCGACGAGCAGCAGCGCGGTGCACACCGCGGCCAGACCGGCGACCTGAACCAGCGCCGGCAACCCCAGCAGCGCGAAGTTGCCCGTGAAGCCCATGGCTTCGAATATCCGCGGGCTGTAGTAGATGATCGCGTTGATGCCGGTGATCTGGATCAGGAAACCGAGCGTGACCACGAAGACGGTGGCCCGCAGATACGGCCTTCGCAGCATCTCGGAGAGGCCGCCTTTACCTTCGCTCAACGCGCGACCGATCTCGGCGAGCTCCTCGTCGACCTGTGCGTCCGGCTCGATCCGCAACAAGGCCCGGCGGCCGTCGTCGACCCGGCCCTTCAGCAGGTACCACCGGGCCGTATCGGGAATCCGAATCAGCAAGGGCAGCAGCAGGATTGCGGGCACGGCGGCCAACCCCAGCATCCATCGCCAGCTGTGGGTGCCGGCCAACAGGTAACCGGTCAGGTAGCCGATGATCAGCGCGCTGACGATCGCCAGTTGGTAGGCCGTCAGAAGCGAGCCGCGCACCGCCGCCGGGGACGATTCCGCCACGTACACCGGGACGACCACCACCGCCACGCCGATGGTCAGGCCGAGCAGGAACCGCGCCGCCAGCAGCATCGGCAGCGACACCGCGAGCGCGCCCAGCAGCGCGAACAGCGCGTAGCCGACGGTGATCAGCACCATCGACTTCTTGCGCCCGATCGCATTGGCGAGCACGCCGGCGCCGAGCGCCCCGGCGATCTGGCCGATCACCGCCATCGTCGTCAGCAGTTCCTGCTGCCGCGTGGTGAGCCCGAAGTCCTCGGTGACGAACAGCTGCGCGGCGGCGATGATCGACAGGTCGTAACCGTAGATGACGCCGACGCTGGCGGCGGTGAGCCCAACCCGCAGGCCCCGCCGCGAGACGGCGGGCCGTGATGTCATCGGTGCTGCGGTCGGCGGTTCATCGAGCGTGCGACCATGATCAAACTAAACACGACGACGGTGCCGATGACGGCAACACCCACCCGCACCGGCAGCGCGTCCGCCGACGGCATCAGCCCGGCGGCCTGGGCGCCGGCGCCTGGCCGGTCCGCGGCACCGTCGTGCCGGGTGGGCATCAGCGACGGATCGGGCTCGATCAGCGTGCCGACCTGCGTGCCCTGCGGCGTGCCGAACCCATAGTCGAGCAGGTGGGCCGCCTGTTCCCATGGCGCGATCGGCTGCCGCGTTCCGTGCAGCAGCACCGCCATCAGCCGTCGTCCGTTTCGGTTGGCCGCACCCACGAAGGTCTGACCGGCGTCGTCGGTGTAGCCGGTCTTGCCGCCCAGCGCGCCGGGATACTTGTAGAGCAGCTGATTGTCGTTTTCCAGCTCGTAGCCGGGATGGTCGCCGTGGCCGGGGAAGTCGAAGGTCCGCGTCGCGACGACGTCGGCGAAGGTGGGGTTCTGCCAGGCGTAGCGGTAGAACAGGCCGATGTCGTAGGCCGACGTGCTCATGCCGGGCCCGTCCAGCCCGGACGGGGTCGCCACCCGGGTGTCGCGGCCGCCGAGCTTGGCGGCCAGCACGTTGACCTTCTCCAGCGCCTCCGCAACGCCGCCGAGCTGCATGGCCAGCGCGTGGGCGGCGTCGTTGCCGGAGTGCATCAGCAGCCCGTGCAGCAGCTGGTTGACGGTGTACATGCCGCCGTCGTCGACCCCGACCTTGGTGCCCTCGGCGGACGCGTCGTCGGCGGTCCCCTGGACGGACTTGTTCAGCGGCAACGCATTGATGGATGCCATGGCGACCAGCACCTTGATGATGCTGGCGGGGCGATGACGGCCGTGCGGGTCCTTCGTGGCGATGACGGCGCCGCTGTCCAGGTCCGCCACCAGCCAGGCCTCGGCGGACACGTCGCCCGGCAGCGGCGGCGTGCCGGGTGCCGCCACGATGCCGCAGCCGCTCAGCGCCTCGCCGCCGACCGGCTTGGGCGGCACCGCCAGCGGGATAGGCGGGTCACCGGCGGCCGGGACCTCCGAGGAGTCCACCGCCGGCGGGGTGTTCACCTGGTACGGGCAGTTCGGCGGACCCGCGTTCGGGGCCGGTTCGGCGAACGCGACCGGCGCAGCGATCGGGGCGGCGGCCATAAAAACCGCCGCTGCCAGGCATGACGCGGAACGTAACAGGGCCATTGTCTGAGCAGACTAGGCGATGGGAGGCCCGATTGCCGGGAGCCGCGCTGTGACTGATGGGGCACATGTTACAAAGCGACCCGCGCGGGTGGGTGCGGCGCCGAACCACTACGCTGAGATGCGTTCAGCGACAGCCGAGTCCAGAGGGTTTGCCATTCAATCGGATCGCTTTTGGTCGAAGTGGCGGCGCGACCGCGATGGTTCCGCGCCGCGATCGCTGCAACATCTGCTCAAGCAGGTTGAGAAGGGGACCCAAGTTCGGAGTTCCGGGCTGGAGCGCGTGCTGGAAGAGCTGAAACTGCATCGCGACAGCACCCAAAACGCCGACCTGCGGTCGGCGCTCGCCTGGCTTTGCAACGCGCAGACCCGGATGGGCAGTGACCCGACCACGGCGCATTCCCGGGAGGTGTTGCTGGCCGCCTACGAGGTCAAGCGGGTCCTCGCTACAGCCGGCCAGACTCCTCACTGAGCACGCCGCGCAACGTGGCCTCGATGGTGTCGAATTCGGGTTGGCCGCTGATGAGCGGCGGCGCCAGCTGAATGACCGAATCGCCGCGGTCGTCGGTGCGGCAGTACATCCCGGCCTCGAAGAGCGCGGCGGACACCCGGGGCAGAAGCGCCCGGCGTTCCTCGTCGGTGAAGGTCTGCCTGGTCGCCTTGTCCTTCACCAGTTCGACGCCGTAGAAATAGCCCTCGCCGCGCACGTCGCCGACGATGGGCAGGTCGTAGAGCTTCTCCAGGGTGGCGCGGAAACCCGCTGCGTTGTGTTTGACCCGCCCGTTGAGGCCCTCGCGCTCGAAGATGTCGAGGTTGGCCAGCGCCACCGCGGCCGACACCGGGTGGCCGCCGAACGTATAGCCGTGCGGGAACATGGTTTTGGCGTCGTTGAACGGCTCGAACAGCCGCTCGCTCGCGATCATCGCGCCCAGCGGTGAGTAGCCCGACGTCAGCCCCTTGGCGCAGGTGATCATGTCGGGCACGTAGCCGACGTCCCCGATGTCACTGCAGGCGAACATCGACCCGATCCGGCCGAAGGCGCAGATCACCTCGTCGGACACCAGGAGCACGTCGTACTCGTCGCAGATCTCGCGCACCCGCTCGAAATAGCCTGGGGGAGGCGGGATCGAGCCCCCCGCGTTCTGCACCGGCTCCAGGAATACCGCCGCGACGGTCTGGGGTCCCTCGAACTCGATCGCCTCGGCGATCCGGTCGGCGGCCCACCGCCCGAAGGCCTTGAGGTCGGCTCTGAAAGGTTCGGGCGCGCGGTAGAAGTTCGTGTTGGGCACCCGGAAGCCGCCGGGCGTCACCGGTTCGAACGGCTCCTTGTACAACGGCAACCCGGTGATCGCCAGCGCGCCCTGGGTGGTGCCGTGGTAGGCGATCGATCGCGAAATCACCTTGTGCTTACCGGGTTTGCCGGTCAGCTTGAAGTACTGCTTGGCCACCTTCCACGCGGTCTCGACGGCCTCGGTGCCGCCGGTGGTGAAGAAGATCCGGTTCAGGTCGCCCGGGGCGTAGCGCGCGAGGCGCTCGGCGAGCTCGATCGCGGTCGGGGTGGCATAGCCCCATAGGGGGAAGTACGCCAGGGTGCTCGCCTGCCGGGCGGCGACCTCGGCGAGCTCTGTGCGCCCGTGGCCGACCTGAACCGTGAACAGCCCGGACAGCGCGTCGAGGTAGCTGTTGCCGCGGTCGTCGAAGATGGTGACACCCTCGCCGCGGGTGATGATCGGCGGCGCGATGCCGGGGCCGTGCCGGGCGAAGTGCAGCCACAGGTTGTCGGACATCTTGTCCGCGAGCGTAGCGCTAGGCTCGCGGACATGACCGCAGCGCAGCAGGTCGGCGAGTTTGAGGCCCTGCGACCGCATCTCATGTCGGTGGCCTACCGACTGACCGGCACGGTGGCCGATGCCGAGGACATCGTCCAGGATGCCTGGCTGCGCTGGGACAGGGCGGCCCAAGGCCGCAAAGACATCGCCGACCTGCGGGCCTGGCTGACCACCGTGGTAAGCCGGCTCGGCCTGGACCGGTTGCGGTCGGCCGCGCACCGGCGCGAGACGTACACCGGCAACTGGCTGCCGGAGCCGGTCGTCACCGGTTTTGACGAGGCCGACCCGCTCTCCGCCGTGGTGGCCAGCGAGGATGCCCGGTTCGCGGCGATGGTCGTGCTGGAGCGCCTGACGCCCGATCAGAGGGTCGCGTTCGTGCTGCACGACGGGTTCGCCGTGCCCTTCGCCGAAGTGGCAGAGGTGCTGGGCACCAACGAGGCCGCCGCCCGGCAGCTGGCGACGCGGGCCCGCAAGGCCGTGACCGGGCCGGGCGCGCAGCCACCGCCAAAACCCGATCCGTCGCACAACGACGTGGTCGGCCGGTTGATGGCCGCCATGGCCGCCGGCGACCTGGAGGCCGTGGTGGCGTTGCTGCATCCCGACGTCGTCTTCACCGGCGATTCAAACGGCAAGGCACCCACCGCGGTCCACGTCATCCACGGGGCGGACAAGGTCGCCCGATTCATGTTCGGTCTGGCCCGCCGGTACGGCCCGGCGTTCTTCACAGCCAACCAGCTGGCGCTGGTCAACGGCGAACTGGGCGCCTACACGGCGGGCAGTCCCGGCGACGACGGCCACTGGGAAATGCGGCCGCGAATCCTCGCGATGACGGTGCGCGACGGAAAGGTCTGCGCCCTATGGGATGTCGCCAACCCGGACAAGTTCACCGGCTCCCCGCTGCGGGAGCTGCCTCGCTAGACCTCGGCCGCGTTCACCCGCTCGCGCATGTGCCCCATCCTTAGCATGAGTTTTGGCACGGGAGGGGCGGGTATCCGCTGTCTTGCTCTGCCGCCGACCGATGCGGCAGGAACGAGAGGGTGAGGAGATAACAATGACCTCTCAAAATGATCAACAGTCACAAGATCCGCGGCTGGAGCATTTCGACAATCCCGGTTTGGGCAGCGGTGCGCGCGACTCCGGTTCGGACACTCCCGAGCAGGGCCGGGCGGACCGTCCAATCGGGACCGTGGACGAAGACGCCAATCCGCCGATGAGCGATCCGACCGCGTCGGACACCTACGGTGGCACCGGTGAATTGCCGCCGCAGGACACCGGGGCGGCGGTACCGCCCTACGAGGGGCGCCGGCAGAGTGCTGACGCGGCGTCGGGCAGCACCCCCCAGCCGGGCGGCGCGGCGGGCCCGGTCACGGATTCCGACTTCAAGTCGGCCAGCCCGTCGGACACACCGGGCGGTCGGAGTCAGTCCCCGGCGGATGAGCAGCCCGCCGCGGAGATGCCGGAATCAGACCGCGATGACGACCGCGTCGGGCCGGCGCACGTGGCAGGCACCGGCCGCGGCGAGTCGAAGGCCTGACTCGCGGGCAGCCTCCGGCCGCCAGCCCTGTCGGCGGCCCGCAATGCGGTGGCCGCGCAGCCCCCGCCAAAGGTCTGCGCCCCTATGGAGTATCGCCAAACCGGACAGGTTCACCGGCTATGCCGTTGTTGCGATCGCCGCTTGCCCACGGAATGCGGCACGCAGCACCGGAATTGAAGCCCTGCTCGGTGATGCCCAGGGCGGAGTTCACCCGCGCCCGCATGTTCTCCAGCCCGATCTGGTAGGTCAGCTCGAACACGCCGGCGTCGCCGAAGCGGGCCTTCAGATCGGCGACCTGCCCGTCGGTGACGGTCTGCGGGTCGGTGGTCATCGCGTCGGCGTAGGCGATGGCCGCGCGCTCGTCGTCGCTGAAAAGCGGTGAAGTTGCGTAATTTTCGATGTCCTTGAGCCGCTCGACGTCCAGGCCGTCCAGGCGCTGCAGCATCGACCCGAAGTCGACGCACCACGAGCAGCCGATCGCGCGCGCGGTCCACAACACCGCGAGCTCGCGCACGCTGATGGGGAGCGTCTTGGACGCCCAGTCGACCAGGGTTTCGTGCACGGCGCCGGCGATCATCAGTTTGCGGTGCTGCGCGGACACGGCGAACGGTTCGGGAACCTGGCCGTAGCGCCGCTTGGCCACCCGGTACATAGTGCGGGTCAGCAGTCCGGCGCGCTGGGGGTGCAAGGGCTCGATGCGAGTTTTCTGTGTCATACCCGTCAGACGGGATGGCGCGCGAAAGTGTGACGGCGGCGCGCCCCCACCGCGACCGTGCGTGTCTGTACGACGACACGCCGCAAATGGTGACATTTTGTGCACGCTCGGCTCCAGCGGAGAGGCGACAATTTGCCTCGTCAGCCGCGATAGAGCCGTAGCATGCGGCTAGCCTCTCGACGGGTGGGGAGCGATTGGGAGCGAGTGGGAGTCAGCGATGACCGCGCTGTTTAGCCGGTGATGGCGGGCCGATCAGTACGACTGGCTCTCCGGTTACCTTGCCTCGCGGGGCATCAGCGGCGCCACCCGGGCCGTGATGGCATTCATCGCGGCGTCGATGGTGCTGTGCCTCCTCGCGCTGCTATCCGGCTCGGATGGCCCCCACGGACCGGTGCCGGTGGCGATGACGTGGATTGCCGTCTCCGGCGGGGTAGCGGGAATGTTGCTGTGGATATGGCGCTGGCCGACGCGCGCGCAATCAATCGTTTTTGCCCTGACCTTCAACACCGCCGTCGCCTTGGCGTGCCTGGCGCACCCGAACCCGCTGGCCGCGCTGATCGGGTGCGTTGCTTTCGCGACCTTCGGTGCCTACATGGCGTTCTTTCACACGACGGGATTCGTGCTGTACAACTTCGCGGTGGCCGCCGCCGTTGGCTCCTGGGCGGCCGTGTCGCTGGCGAGATCTGGACACCCCAGCCTCGCGGGGGTGGATTTGTGGCTGGTGATCGAGGTCAACATCGCCCTGCCACTGGCCATTCGAATCCTGGTGCGCGCCTTGGCGGGAGATCTGTTGCGCGCCGATCGCGATCCGTTGACGGGACTGCTCAACCGGCGTGCATTTCAGCACGAGGCACTGGGGATGATCCTGGCCCGGCGGGGCATCGACTCCCACCTCGTGGTCTTGCTGATCGATCTCGACAATTTCAAAGCCCTCAACGACAGGTCCGGCCACGCCGCGGGGGACCACGCGCTGGTCCAGGTCGCCCAGGCGCTGTTGGCCGCTGCCGACAACCAGGCGGTGGTGGCGCGGAGCGGCGGTGAGGAATTTCTGTTGGCCGGCACTTCGTCGAGCTGCAACGCCGAGTCGTTGGCCGCGCGGATGTGCCGCGCCATCGCGGCGTCGGCCGCGGGAGTTACCGCCAGCATCGGCACCGCCTGCGCCCGCCTCGACGACGTCGCACCCGAACCACAATCACTTCTGGACGAGTTGATCACCGCCTCCGATGCCGCGATGTACCAGGCTAAACGGTTGGGGGGCAACCGAAGTCGTCGCCACGAACTTTGTTGACTCGTGCGGATGACGCGCTCGCCAGGGCTTCAGCGCGAGAACATGATCGCGCGCTTGACCTCCTGGATCGCCTTGGTGACCTCGATGCCCCGGGGGCAGGACTCGGTGCAGTTGAACGTGGTCCGGCACCGCCACACGCCGTCGACCTCGTTGAGGATGTCGAGGCGCTCGGCGGCCGCCTCGTCGCGGCTGTCGAAAATGAAGCGGTGCGCGTTGACGATCGCCGCCGGCCCGTAGTAGCTGCCCTCGTGCCAGAAGACCGGGCAGCTGGTGGTGCAGCACGCGCACAGGATGCACTTGGTGGTGTCGTCGTAGCGGGCGCGGTCGGCCGGGCTCTGGATGCGTTCCCGCGTCGGGGGATTGCCGGTGGTGATCAGGTACGGCTTCACCGCCCGGTAGGCGTCGAAGAAAGGCTCCATGTCGACGACGAGGTCCTTCTCCACCGGCAGCCCGCGGATCGGCTCGACCGTGATGGTCAGCGGCTTGCCCGGCCTCCCCTTCTTTCCCGCGGGCAGCAGGTCGCGCATCAGCACCTTGCAGGCCAGCCGGTTGACGCCGTTGATGCGCATGGCGTCCGACCCGCACACCCCGTGCGCGCAGGATCGCCGGAAGGTCAGCGTCCCGTCCAGGTAGCTCTTGATGTAGATCAGCAGGTTGAGCATCCGGTCGCTGGGCAGGCACGGCACCCGAAAGCTTTGCCACCCACCGGTTTCCGCGAACGCCTCGGGCTGATCGGGGTTGAACCGGGCGATCTTGACGGTCACCATCACCGCGCCCTCGGGGATCTCCGGCAAGGGGGGCTCGAGCGTCGACTGGACCTGCGGTGCCTCTTCGGGTTCCAGGCCGTCGCCTGCGGTCATCAGTACTTCCGTTCCTTGGGTTCGTAGCGGGTCTGCACGACGGGCTTGAAGTCCAGCGCGATGTCGCTGAGCAGATCGGTGCCCTGCTTGTAGGCCATGGTGTGGCGCATGTAATTGACGTCGTCGCGGTTGGGGTAGTCCTCGCGGGCATGGCCGCCCCGGGACTCCTTGCGATTCAGAGCGCCGACGACGGTGACCTCGGCCAGCTCCAGCAAGAAGCCGAGCTCGATGGCTTCCAGCAGGTCACTGTTGTAGCGCTTTCCCTTGTCGTGCACGGTGATTCGCGAGTAGCGCTCCTTCAACGCGTGGATGTCGGTGAGCGCCTGCTTCAGCGTCTCCTCGGTGCGGAACACCGCTGCGTTGTTGTCCATCGACTGCTGCAGGGCGCCACGGATGTCGGCGACCCGCTCGTTGCCGTGCTCGGAGAGGATGTCGCCCACCCACCCGACGACCATCGCCGACGGGTCCGGCGGCATGTCGACGAAGTCGTGCCCCCGGGCGTATCCCGCCGCGGCGATGCCGGTCCGGCGCCCGAAGACGTTGATGTCTAGCAGCGAGTTGGTGCCCAGCCGGTTGGCGCCGTGCACCGACACGCACGCGCACTCCCCGGCCGCGTACAGGCCCGGGACGGTGGAAGCGTTGTCCCGCAACACCTGTCCCGTCACGGTCGTCGGGATGCCACCCATCACGTAGTGACACGTCGGGTAGACCGGCACGAGCTCGTGCACCGGGTCCACGCCCAAGTAAGTGCGGGCGAACTCGGTGATGTCGGGCAGCTTGGCCTCCAGCACGTCCTCGCCGAGGTGGCGCACGTCGATGTACACGTAATCCTTGTGCGGGCCGGCGCCGCGGCCCTCCAGGACCTCCAGCACCATCGAGCGGGCGACGATGTCGCGCGGCGCCAGGTCGACGATCGTCGGGGCGTAGCGTTCCATGAAGCGCTCGCCCTCCCCGTTGAGCAGCCGGCCGCCCTCACCGCGCACGGCCTCGGAGATCAGGATGCCCAGGCCGGCCAGGCCGGTCGGGTGGAATTGGTGAAACTCCATGTCCTCCAACGGAAGTCCCTTGCGGAAGACGATGCCGATGCCGTCGCCGGTCAGCGTGTGCGCGTTAGAGGTCGTCTTGTACATCCGGCCCGAGCCGCCGGTCGCGATCACGACGGCCTTGGCGTGGAAGACATGAATCTCGCCCGTCGCGAGCTCGTACGCGACCACGCCGGTGGCCACCGGCCCGGTCGGGGTCTGCGTGAGCACCAGGTCCAGCGCGTAGAACTCGTTGAAGAACTGCACGTCGTGCTTGACGCAGTTCTGGTAGAGGGTCTGCAGGATCATGTGCCCGGTGCGGTCGGCGGCATAGCATGCCCGGCGCACCGGCGCCTTGCCGTGATCGCGGGTGTGCCCGCCGAAGCGGCGCTGGTCGATGCGGCCCTCGGGGGTGCGGTTGAACGGCATTCCCATCTTCTCGAGGTCGAGCACCGCGTCGATGGCTTCCTTGCACATGATCTCGACCGCGTCCTGGTCGGCGAGGTAGTCGCCGCCCTTGACGGTGTCGAACGTGTGCCACTCCCAGTTGTCCTCTTCGACGTTGGCCAGCGCCGCGCACATGCCGCCCTGCGCCGCGCCGGTGTGGCTGCGCGTGGGGTACAGCTTGGTCAGCACCGCGGTACGCGCGCGGGGACCCGCCTCGACCGCGGCGCGCATGCCCGCGCCGCCTGCGCCGACGATCACGACGTCGTAGCGATGTTCAACAATCATCCTGCGCCCCCTAAGCGATGCTGGCGTCGAAGGTGACCAACACGTAGCTACCCAGCACCAACGTGAACCCCGTCGCCAGCAACAGCACCGAATTCAGCCAGAACTTGGTGGTGTTCTTGCGGGCGTAATCGCCGATGATGGTGCGCATGCCGTTGGCGCCGTGCACCATCGCCAGCCACAGCAACGCCATATCCCAGATCTGCCAGAACGGTGAGGCCCAGCGCTGCGCGACGTAGTTGAAATCGATGCGATAGACGCCGTTGTCCCAGATCAGCCCGATGAACAGGTGCCCGAGGGCCAGAAACACCAGCGCCACGCCGGAGAACCGCATGAAGAGCCAGGCGTATTTCTCGAAGTACGGGATGCCCCTCGGGCGCCGAGGTGCGCGTGGATGGTCGAGGCTGGCCGGGCGGTCGTGTTCACGTTCTTGCACAGGTGCCAGACGGCCCTCGCGGTGGTGGGGTGTCCATGGCGCGGTCACAGGAATCGCTCCGCCATGTGCATGCCGAGCACGCCGAGCGCGGGGATCATCACGGCCAGCCAGACGCCGATGATGATCCACAACATGAGGCGCTGGTATTTGGGACCGTGCTGCCAGAAGTCGATGAGGATGACCCGGATGCCGTTGAGGGCGTGGTAGAGCACCGCCGCGACCAGGCCCATCTCCATCAGGCCGACAATCGGCGTCTTGTAGGTGTTGATTACCTCGTTGTATGCCTGGGGGCTGACGCGGACCAGCGCGGTGTCGAGCACGTGCACGAGCAGGAAGAAGAAGATGGTTGCCCCGGTAATCCGGTGCAGCACCCAGGACCACATCCCGGGATCGCCGCGATAGAGGGAACGTCTGCGAGACGGTTGCGATCGCGGAGCGGGTAACGCCGGGCTCGCGGGTGTCGCAGTACTCATCTGGCCTCCAACGCCATCGGTGGACGCTTGGGCTCGGAGCCGCCGCGGCGGCGACATCGGTCGCGACCGATCACCCTGCCCAAAACCTCGGGGCGACTCTAAACCCACTTGTACTGCTTAACGAACTACCGTTTAGCCGTCGGTGCACGGAAAACGGCAAAAGTTAGGGTTACCTACCTCACGTGGTCGGCCGCAGAACGGGAGCTTCGGAATGCATTCAGAATCGGCTCGGCGAGGGTGACATGACATCCGAGATCGACTGGAAGATGTTGCGGTACAAGGCAACTGAAGTCGCAGCCCACGCATACGCGCCGTACTCGGGATTCGCCGTCGGGGCGGCTGCGCTGGTCGACGATCACCGAATGCTGGCCGGCTGCAATGTGGAGAATGTCTCATATGGCCTTGGTCTCTGTGCCGAATGCGCTGTGGTTTGCGCCCTGCATTCCGGCGGTGGAGGCAGGCTGATCGCGCTGTCGTGTGTGGACGCGACGGGAGAGGTGCTGATGCCGTGCGGACGCTGCCGGCAGGTGCTGCTGGAGCACGGCGGCCCGGCGCTGCTGATCGACCATCCGTTGGGTCCCCGGCCGTTGGGTGAGCTGCTTCCTGACGCGTTCGGTCCGCAGGACTTGGCCCGCACCAACGAGCCTGCGCACGAGGAAACGCCGTGACCGACTTCACATTCGACGCTCGGAGGCTCGATGTCGCATCCGTTTGATGCTCCTACCGTCATCCGGAGCAAGCGCGACGGCGGGGTGTTGTCGGATGCGGCGATCGACTGGGTGATCGACGGCTATACCCACGGCCGGGTCGCCGACGAGCAGATGTCGGCGTTGCTGATGGCCATCTTCCTGCGGGGCATGACCGGTGCCGAGATCGCCCGCTGGACGGCGGCCATGGTGGACTCCGGTGAGCGGTTGGACTTTACCGATCTGCGGCGCGACGGCAAGCCACTGGCGTTGGTGGACAAGCATTCCACCGGCGGCGTCGGCGACAAGATCACCATTCCGCTGGTTCCCGTCGTGATGGCGTGCGGGGGAGCGGTGCCACAGGCGGCGGGTCGCGGGCTCGGGCACACCGGCGGAACCCTCGACAAGCTGGAGTCCATCCCGGGTTTCACCGCCGAGATCTCCAAAGCCCAAATCCGGCAACAACTTTGCGACCTCGGGGCGGCGATCTTCGCGGCCGGTGAGCTCGCCCCTGCCGATCGAAAGATCTACGCGCTGCGCGACGTCACCGCCACCACCGAGTCACTGCCGTTGATCGCGAGCTCCGTGATGAGCAAAAAGATCGCCGAGGGCACCAGGGCCCTTGTGCTCGACAGCAAGGTCGGCAGCGGGGCGTTCCTTGCGACCGAGGCGGAGTCTCGTGAACTGGCCCGCACGATGGTGGAGCTGGGCATCGAGGAAGGGCTGGTGACGCGCGCGCTGCTGACGGACATGGAGACACCGCTGGGCCGCACCGTCGGCAACGCCGTCGAGGTTGATGAATCGCTGGAGGTGCTGGCCGGCGGCGGGCCGGCCGATGTGGTGGAGCTGACGCTGGCCTTGGCCGTCGAGATGCTTGACGCCGCCGGGCTCGACGGAATCGACCCCGCCGAGACCTTGAAGGACGGCTCGGCGATGGATCGGTTCCGTGAGCTGGTCGCCGCGCAGGGCGGCGACTTGTCTCGACCGCTGCCGATCGGAGCATATTCCGAGACCATGTCGGCACCGCGCGATGGCACGATGGGACTCATCGATGCGATGGCGGTGGGACTGGCGGTGTGGCGGCTCGGCGCGGGCCGCTCCGTCCCGGGTGAGCGGGTGCAGCCCGGCGCCGGGCTGCGCATCCATCGGCGCCCGGGTGAGCCAACCGCCGCCGGCGAAGCGTTGTTCACGCTCTACACCGACACCCCGGAACGGTTCGAGGCCGCCATGGCAGAGATGGACGGCGCGTGGAGTGTCGGCGACGCCGCGCCGAAGCCGCGGCCGCTGGTGATCGATCGGATCGCCCCGTGATCACACCGCTGACCCTGGATTCGGTCGGGCACGCACCGAAGGCGCTGCTGCATGATCACCTCGACGGTGGGCTGCGGCCCGCCACGGTGCTGGAGCTCGCCGAGGCGAGCGGCTACGACGAGCTGCCCTCCAGCGGCGCCGACGAGCTCGCGGCATGGTTTCGCACCGCCGCACACAGCGGATCGCTGGTGCGCTACCTCGAACCGTTCGCGCACACCGTCGGCGTGATGCAGACATCGGAGGCCCTGTACCGGGTGGCCTACGAGTGCGTCGAAGACCTGGCGGCCGACAACGTGGTGTATGCCGAAATCCGCTTCGCGCCCGAACTCCACATCGACCGCGGGCTGTCGCTCGACGCGGTCGTCGGCGCGGTGCTGGCCGGCTTCGCCGACGGCGAGAAGGCCGCCAGCGCAGAGGGCCGGGCCGTCACCGTGCGCTGCCTGGTCACCGCGATGCGACACGCCGCGCGCTCCCGCGAGATCGCCGAGCTGGCCATCCGGTTCCGGGACAAGGGCGTCGTCGGTTTCGACATCGCCGGCGCCGAGGCCGGATACCCGCCGACGCGGCATCTCGATGCGTTCGAGTACATGCGAGGCAACAACGCGCGCTTCACCATTCACGCCGGCGAGGCGTTCGGGTTGCCGTCGATCCAAGAGGCGATCGCATTCTGCGGCGCCGATCGGCTTGGCCACGGCGTGCGCATCGTCGACGACATCGCCATCGGCGCCGACGGCACCGCGCAGCTGGGCCGACTTGCATCGTTGTTGCGGGACAAGCGGATTCCGTTCGAAATGTGTCCGAGCAGCAATGTGCAGACCGGCGCGGTCGGCAGCATCGCCGAGCATCCCTTCGACCTGCTGGCCCGGCTACGGTTCCGCGTGACCGTCAACACCGACAACCGGTTGATGAGCGACACCACGATGAGCCAGGAAATGCTGCGGCTTGTTGAGGCGTTCGGTTACGGGTGGAGTGACCTCGAGCGCTTCACGATCAACGCGATGAAGTCGGCGTTCATCCCGTTCGACGAACGGCTGGCGATCATCGACGACGTGATCAAACCGCGCTTCGCCGTCCTTGTCGGCTAACGCTCTTCTCCGCTCGCGGAAGTAAGTGAATACCTTGCGGCGTTAGGCGAGCACGTTGCGAAGCGTGTCGGCGAATTCTTCTGGCGCGCCGAGGAATCCGCCGTGGTCGCCGGGGAACTCCGCGGGTGTGCTGCCGAGCAGCACGGCCAGTGCACGCGATGTCTTGTCGGTGAGCAGACGCGCGGAGTCCACGCCGATGCCGATCACCACGTGTGCGGCCGTCAACGCCGCGACGTCGGGCAGATACCGCGTAGTCGGTCGCAGTTCGTGGTCGAAGAACCGCGCCGCCTCACGAACGTCCTGTTCGGTCGGCTCCGGTGGTTCGACTGGCACCTTCGCCGGCATCGTCACGTCGAAGCCGGCGTTGACCATGAACTTGTACCAGGCCGCCTGCATGCCCGCGGCGTGGAAGGTCTCCACGATGTCCTCGGTCTTTGCGCGTTGCCCGGCGGCGTCGGGCAGCAATTCCAGCAGCGGCGGCTCGTGCGCGACGAGCGTGCGCACCCGCGCGGGATGCCTGGCCGCCAGCGCAAGGCCGGTCACCGCACCGCCGCTGGAGCCGAACACGTCGGCCGACTCCGCTCCGAGATCATCGAGGATCGCGACGATGTCGTCGGCGCGCCGCTCGGGCGTGGATTCCTCCTCGGGATCGTCGATCGTGGAGTTGGCGTGGCCGCGCGGGTCGTAGGTGACGACGGTGCGGTCACCGGCCAGCGCGTCGGCTAGCGACGCGAAATCCGCCGACGCCATGGGAGAGCCGATGACGAGCAGCAGGGGGCCACTACCGCGGATCTCGTAATGCAGGCGGGCGCCGGGAACGGTCACGGAACGGGTGGTTGCGGTGCTAGGCAGGGTCATAGTCGTGCAGACCACCGCGGGGCCGCGAACTCATCGCGACGTATCGTGACGTGTGTGATCACCGGCGCTCATGTGATCGTGTACAGCCGCGACGCCGACGCGGATCGGGCGTTCCTTCGGGACGTGTTGGAGTACCCACACGTCGACGCCGGAGGCGGCTGGCTAATCTTCAAGCTGCCGCCCGCCGAGGTGGCCGTGCATCCGGTCGAGGACGCCGGGTCGCACGAGCTGTACCTGATGTGCGACAACCTCAACGCCACCATCGAACAGCTCGCCGCCAATGGCGTGAGCTGCGGCCCGGTCAGCGACCAGCGGTGGGGCCTGCTGACCAGCATCCGGCTTCCCAGCGGCGGTGAGCTCGGCCTGTACGAGCCGCGGCATCCCCTGGCGACCGAGCTGTAGCTCTACTCTTGGCGCAGCCGCGATTCGACGAACGCCTCCAGCGCCTCCCACTGCTCGACGGCCTTCGCGTACGGCGGGCCCGGGCGGCGGACGGTGTCCGGGTCAAGCACATGGGCCACCACCCGGCCCAGCGGCTGATCGGCGTCCAGGGTCTCGTCGACCGCGGTGTCCTCGGCGTATTCGCCCACATCCCTGAGCAATTCGACGGCGAGTTCCAGCTGGTCGCGGTCGATGGCGTCAGGGCCGTCGGCGAGGTCGTCTGCGATTCCGGTCAGCACGTAGACGTTGTCGTCGCCGATGTTGACCTGCAGTGAGCCGTCGGTAGCCGCGGTGCGGATGTCGTCATAGGTGGCCAGATCGGACAGGTCGTGGTCGTGTTCGTCGGCCAGATAGCGCGCCATTGCGCGTTCGGAGGTGAACACGCTGATTCTTCCGTTGCGGCCCAAGAAGATCGGCTCGTCGTCGAGATAACAGCGCAGGGTGTAGTAGGTGCCACCGCTTGTCATCATCCGCACCGGATCGATGCCCACCTTGAGCCAGAAGTCGTCGTCGCTGCCCAGCACCAGCCCCTGCGCGTGGTCGGCGAGATCGTCGGACTCCTCCTCGGCGTCGGCCTTCGCGTCGGCGGTGTCGGCGGTGTCGGCGTCGGTTGTTGTGTCGGTGTCGGCTGCGGCTTCCGCGGTCTCCTCGGGTTCCTCGGCTTCGGGTTCGGGTGCGGGTTCGGCCAGCTCCGCATCGGCCTTCTCCGAGGCGGCCACGTCCACGTCGGGAATGGTGACGATCGCGTCGATCGCGTCGACCACGTTGTCCCAGCCGCGGCCGATCACCGACTCGATCTCGGCCCACCGCTTGCGGCCGGCCCGCCCGGCGAAAAAGTCGATGCCCCCGCCGACCGTCCCGAGCACCGGGTTGCCGTTGAAGAATTTGGTGACCGCGGGCATTTCGCACACCGATCCGATGGCCGACACGATCGCCAGCGTGCGGTGCAGCTCCTTGATCGTCTCCTGGCTGGGCTTCTCGGCGACCAGCTCCTGGAGACTGACGAGGTCGTACTGGCGATCCTCTGGCGGATCGAACTTATGCGCGGACGCCTCGGTCAACCCGTCCCACGCGGGATGGTCGGTCAGGTCGTTGTCGGTATTGGTCCTGACGAATGCGGCCAGGTCGGCGACGGATTCGAAGGCAAAGAGGTCGTCGTCCTTGCCGAGGAACGCCTCCCACTCGTCTCCCTCGTCGCGCCAGCGTGGAGCCCACAACGTGTACAGGTCGCCCTTCGTCAGCCCGAGCCGGATCGGCACGATGTCAGCAGCCATGCGGCACAGCCTAACGACGCCACCCGGCGGCCCTTACGGTCACCGGCCCAAACCCGCCCGCAGGTCGTCGAGCAGGTCGTCGAACACGCGTTTCGTGATCCGCGCGGTCCTTCGCCACAGCCTGGCCCCGCGGGCCGGCCGGCTCGTCGGTCGCCCGGCGCATCACGGCGAGACTTCCCGTACCCGACCCATCGTGTCGTCGAACCGACGGTCACCCTGGTGCGGTGGGCCCGAAGAAACCATGGAATCCCCGCCCGGCATTGGTGGTCCGCACGGGCGACAGCTGCACCGGGTCGCCCGCTCGGCCAGAAATCAATGCCGGTTCAGATCGCGAACGCAGGCGTTCGGCATTGCCGTTATTCGTCTGCGAGGGCAGCGCGATCAACCTCACGACGCGGTTTTTACGGGGTCAGCGACGTAGACGGGTGTCGCACAAGATCGTCGGTGCGATATGACGCACGATGTCAGGGCCGGTGACACGATCGGGAAGTAGGTAGCGCGGCGGACCGCGGGTTCTAGCCCTGGTGGTGGTGCTGGAGAACCTTGCGGTCAAGAACATGACGCGGCGGGCGCCGCGGGCCCCGGACCCGGACAACCCTGGTGGGTTCGTGCCGAATGGGGCCGCGGCCAAGTCGGGTCTGAACAAGGGCATCTTGTCGAAAGGGTGTTACCGGTTCGAGCGAGCTGTGCAGTCGGTGGCCCGC
>NZ_JAOPWB010000180.1 GCF_025965855.1 Mycobacterium sp.
TTCTGGCACGACAGCGGCGGGCGCTCGATCTGCCCGGCGGGGTACTACCCCGGGCTGCGGCGCATTCACGCCGTCCGCAGCCCCGCTCACACGCGGGTCCGTGGATTCAATTTTCGATTACTTTTCCGTTAACCCGTTTCGGGCTACCAGGGACCGTACGAAACCCGGCCGCATTCGTCACCTTCGGAAAATGGATATCTCGGTCGGGTAACGGGCCGATCACGCCACCATCGCGGAATCATTTCTGCAGGTCAATCGCGCCTTTTCGGGCGGTGCGCATCCGTGGGGATGGCAACCAAATCGTGAGCCGAATCACGCTATTTTTGTGAGCTGGCACACGTGTTTGCGGTGCCGAGACTCGGTGCGCGCCGCCGTATCTATCCAGACCCTGCAACGGCGAACCGGCGCATGGTACAACCAGATACGCGCGATCGCCCTCCGACAAGCCGAAGCAAACGAGCCGGCCAGCATTGCTTCTAAAGCTATTGGGCACCAATGACTTTCGCCCTGTAGTCGGCCGATCCGACTCCGTCCATGCCCAATCAGCAACCGCTCCAATCCCTTCCGGATACCGGTCCGTGTTCGGCCGGCAACGACGGCCGGGGCACCGCCATTTGCGGGCGCCAATTTGCCGGGCTGCCCACGAATTTCTGGGGCGACGGCACGCATGATTCACCGCGTCGGCGACCGAAAGCCGCTCGGCTCCAAGGCAATTCGATGCACGATGGGGCAACGAGGCCGTCGCTGTTGTCCAGATAACGAAGGACGGGGGATAAGGAATGGCCGGCGCTAATTGAATTTGCGCAAAAGAATGGCCAGATCATCGTAAAGTCTGCGATTTAGAACTTTTTACAGCGGAGTTTATAAAGCGGCCTTTCGGCGCCAATTCACACGGGTAACCGTGTGTTGTCAGGCGCGCGCCTGCGCGACCGCGCGCAGTTCGGCGTCGGTGTTGACGTTCGTCAGTGGACGCGAATCCGGCAGCACGATCTGCTGGGCGTCGGAGGCGTCGATCAAGGCGCTCATTCTGCGCTCGCCGGCGGCGACCAGCGCGTCGATCCGCTCGGCCAGATCGGTGCGGTAGACCGCGGCCAGGTAGTGGCTGCGCCCGTCCCACGGCAACACCACCTCGGCGTTGGTCTCGGTGGCGAGGCGGACCAGGTCGTCGATCAGTTCGGCGGTGAGCAACGGCATGTCGACGGCGCAGACGAACGCGAACCGGGCGCCGGCATCCGCGGCCGCGCGCAGTCCGCGTCCCGTCGCCGGCAGCGGTCCCATTCCCCGCACGTCGTCGCGCACGACGCGAGCCCGCACCGACGGCAACGGCTGCCCCGGGGCGGCCATCACGAAAACCGGCTCGCAGCGCTGCGCGACGACGCCGACGACATACTCGGCGAGCGTGGCCGCTCCGCCGGGCCCGGGCACGGTGGCCTTGTCGCGGCCCATGCGCCGCGACTCGCCTCCAGCGAGTACTACCCCTGCCAGCAACCCGGCCTTTTCCACTGTGTCGGGCACCTGGTCGGCCACGTCAGTCGACGGTCCAGGTGTCACGCCCGCGCAGCAGCGATTGCAGCGCGGCGGAGTCGAACGGCTTCGATGACTGGGCGGCGCGGACCTGAGAGCGTGCGGCGTCGTCGTAGGTGGGCCGGCTGATGTTGCGGAAGATGCCCAGCACGGTGTGGTCGAGGTTCTGGTCCGAAAGGCGGGACAACGCAAACGCGTAGGCCGGGTCGTCGGCGTGCGCGTCGTGCACGACGATCTCGTCGACACGCACGTCGGCGGTCTTGGCCGCCTCCAGGCTGAAGCCCGACTTCACGACGCAGTATTCGCCGTTGGCGCCGAACACAATCGGCTCGCCGTGGTGAACGTTGATCACCCGCTCTTCGGCGCCCTCCTTGCGCAGCGCGTCGAAGGAGCCGTCGTTGAAAATCGGGCAGTCCTGCAGGATTTCGACGACCGCAGCGCCCCGGTGCTCGGCGGCGGCGCGCAGCACCTCGGTCAGCCCGTTGCGGTCGGAGTCGAGCGCGCGACCGACGAAGGTCGCCTCGGCGCCCAGCGCCAGCGACACCGGGTTGAACGGCTGATCGAGCGACCCCATCGGGGTCGACTTGGTGACCTTGCCGACCTCCGATGTCGGCGAGTACTGGCCCTTGGTCAGGCCGTAGATCCGGTTGTTGAACAGCAGGATGGTGATGTTGACGTTGCGGCGCAGCGCGTGAATCAGGTGGTTGCCACCGATCGACAACGCGTCGCCGTCGCCGGTGACCACCCACACCGAGAGGTCCTCGCGGGCCAGCGCCAGACCGGTCGCGATGGCCGGCGCCCGGCCGTGGATCGAGTGGAAGCCGTAGGTCTCGAGGTAGTAAGGGAACCGGCTCGAGCAGCCGATGCCGCTGATGAAGACGATGTTCTCGCGGCGCAGGCCGAGGTCGGGCAGGAAGTTGCGGATTGTGTTGAGGATGACGTAGTCACCGCAACCCGGGCACCAACGCACCTCCTGGTCGCTGGTGAAGTCCTTGGCCTTCTGCGGCTGGTCCGTGGTGGGGACCCCGTCGTTTTTGGTCAGCCGTTCGTTTTTGTTCGACCCAGGGGTTACGCCGAGGTCTGTGCCCGCCAGATTGCCGATCACGTCGGTCATTCGCTAGCTCCCGCTCCAACCGTTGCTGCCGCCATTCTGGCGACCATCTTCTTGTCTTGCTCGATTTCGGCCAAGGTGCCGCCCAGTGCGGCGCGGATGATGCGCCCTATCTCGTCGACAAGGAACGCGACACCCTGAACCTTGGTGACGGATTGCACGTCGACCAGAAACTTGCCCCGCAACACCAGCGCCAGTTGGCCGAGGTTCATCTCCGGGCACACCACCATCGGGTAGCGCCGCAGCACGTCGCCGAGGTTCGCCGGGAAGGGGCTGAGATGGCGCAGGTGGGCGTGGGCGACCTTGATGCCCTTGCGCCGCGCCCGGCGGCAGGCTTCGCCGATCGGCCCGTACGAGCTGCCCCAGCCGAGCAGCAGCAGCTCGGCCTCGCCGCTCGGATCGTCGACCTCCAGGTCGGGCACGGCGATGCCGTCGATCTTGGCCTGGCGAATTCGGACCATGAGGTCGTGATTGACCGGCTCATAGGAGATGTTGCCGGAGCCGTTCGCCGCTTCCAGGCCACCGATGCGGTGCTCGAGACCGGGGGTGCCCGGAACGGCGAATTGCCGGGCCAGCGTTTCCGGGTCGCGGTTATACGGCTGGAAGGGCTCGTCGGGTTTGGCGAAGGTGTGCGTGATCGGCTGCAGCGAGCCGACGTCCGGGACGCGCCACGGCTCCGAGCCGTTGGCGATGGCGCCGTCGGACAACACGATCACCGGGGTGTGGTACGACACCGCGATACGCACCGCCTCGATGGCGATCTCGAAGCAGTCGGACGGCGAACGCGGCGCCACCACCGCCACCGGGGACTCCCCGTTGCGGCCGTACAGCGCCTGCAGCAGGTCGGCCTGCTCGGTCTTGGTGGGCAGCCCCGTCGACGGCCCACCCCGCTGAACGTCGATGACCAGCAGCGGCAGCTCGGTCATCACGCCCAGGCCCAGCGCTTCGGACTTGAGCGAAATCCCCGGCCCGGACGTGCTGGTGACGCCGAGGGCACCGCCGTAGGAGGCGCCGATCGCCGCGCAGATGCCGCCGATCTCGTCCTCGGCCTGGAAGGTGATCACGTTGAAGTTCTTGTGCTTGGACAGCTCGTGCAAGATGTCCGAGGCCGGCGTGATCGGGTAACTGCCGAGCACGACCGGGATCCCGGCGAGCCGGCCGGCCGTGACGATGCCATAGGCCAGGGCGGTGTTGCCCGAGATCTGGCGGTATTCGCCCGACGGCAGGGACGCCCGCGAGACCTCGTAGGTGGTGCCGAACGCCTCGGTGGTTTCGCCGTAGTTCCAGCCCGCCTTGAGCGCGAGCACGTTGGCCTCCGCGATCTCGGGCTTGCGGGCGAACTTCTCCCGGATGAACCGCTCGCTGGTCTCGATCGGCCGCCCGTACATCCACGACAGCAGGCCAAGCGCGAACATGTTTTTCGCGCGCTGGCCGTCCTTCTTCGACGCGCCGATCGCCTCGACGGCCCCGAGCGTCAGCGTCGTCATCGCGACCGAGTGCACGACGTAGTCGGCCAGTTCGTCGGACTCCAGCGGGTTCGTTACGTAGCCCACTTTCGTCAGGTTGCGCTTGGTGAACTCGTCGGAATTCGCGATGACCATTCCGCCGCGCGGGAGGTCGCCGATGTTGGCCTTGAGCGCCGCCGGATTCATGGCGACGAGGACATCGGGGCGGTCGCCGGCGGTCAAGATGTCGTAATCGGCGATTTGGATCTGAAAGGACGAAACCCCGGGCAATGTGCCTGCGGGGGCACGGATCTCGGCGGGATAGTTCGGCTGGGTCGCCAGGTCGTTTCCGAAAAGCGCTGCCTCGGTTGTGAACCGGTCGCCGGTCAGCTGCATGCCGTCGCCGGAGTCCCCGGCGAATCGAATGACAACTTGTTCTAGACGCTGACGGCCCGACGACCCATTCCGAGAGGAGCCATTGGGAGAATCAGACCCGGCCCCGCTGCCGTTGGGATCCACGTATCCGCCTTCCATTCGCTATCCGGATAGGCACGCCGCTGGAGCATTAGGTTACGCGCCGATGGGGCGGCTCCCGGGCCCTCGAGCTTGTGTGTCACTGCTAGTACCAATTATGGCACTCCTTGTAGGCAAGCATGCGCGTCTCGAGACCATTACATGCAGCGAATTTACGGCTGAAAGCCGAAGTCAGCGCGACGTGGGGGTGCGCACCGATCAAAACTGTGGTATTGGTCACGTCCCCGCCCCGTCGGAGCGCGGATTGATGTCGGTGCACACGCGCCAGTCGCTGCTGAACCACGGCCCCAGCCACTCAAAGCTTCAGGCGGCCGGAATTAGCGAAGCGTTAGGCGCTCTTGTCGCGGCGTTCGCTGCGCGACGGCTTGCGCGGCACAATCGTCGGCAAGACGTTGTCCTGCACGGTCTCCTTGGTCACCACGACCTTGGCGACGTCGTCGCGGCTCGGGATGTCATACATCACCGGCAGCAGGACCTCTTCCATGATGGCCCGCAGGCCACGGGCGCCGGTGCCGCGGTGGATCGCCTGGTCGGCGATGGCTTCCAGCGCGTCGTCGGTGAACTCCAGCTCAACGCCGTCCATTTCGAACAGCCGGGTGTACTGCTTGACCAGCGCGTTCTTCGGCTCGGAGAGGATCTTGACCAACGATTCCATGTCCAGGTTGGTGACGGAAGCGATCACCGGGAGCCGCCCGATGAACTCGGGGATCAGGCCGAACTTGATCAGATCCTCCGGCATCACGTCGGCGAACTGGTCGGTGGTGTCGATCTCGGCCTTGGAGTGAACCTCGGCGCCAAAGCCCAGCCCCCGCTTGCCGACGCGCTCGTAGATGATCTTCTCCAGACCGGCGAACGCACCCGCGACGATGAACAACACGGTGGTGGTGTCGATCTGGATGAACTCCTGATGCGGATGCTTGCGGCCGCCCTGCGGCGGAACCGACGCCTGGGTGCCCTCCAGGATTTTGAGCAGCGCCTGCTGGACGCCCTCGCCGGAGACGTCGCGGGTGATCGACGGGTTCTCGCTCTTGCGGGCGATCTTGTCCACCTCGTCGATGTAGATGATGCCGGTCTCGGCGCGCTTGACGTCGTAGTCGGCGGCCTGGATGAGTTTGAGCAAGATGTTCTCGACATCCTCACCGACATAACCGGCTTCGGTCAGCGCGGTGGCGTCGGCGATGGCGAACGGCACGTTGAGCATCTTCGCCAGCGTCTGGGCCAGGTAGGTCTTGCCGCAGCCGGTGGGCCCGAGCATCAAGATGTTGGATTTGGTCAGCTCCACCGGCTCGTACCGGGAGTCACGACCCTTCTCGCCCGCCTGGATCCGCTTGTAGTGGTTGTAAACCGCGACCGCCAGGGTGCGCTTGGCGGTGTCCTGCCCGATGACGTATCCCTCCAGGAATTCCCGGATCTCGGCGGGCTTGGGCAGCTCGTCGAGCTTGACGTCGTCGGCGTCGGCGAGCTCCTCTTCGATGATCTCGTTACAGAGATCTATGCACTCATCGCAGATGTACACACCGGGGCCGGCAATGAGTTTCTTGACCTGCTTTTGGCTCTTCCCGCAGAACGAGCACTTCAGCAGGTCACCGCCGTCTCCGATGCGCGCCATGGTGCTGAGGGCCTACTTCCTTTTCGCCGTTCGTCTTGCTATGCCGCACGTATTCCCCGACGCTACCCGCTTGCTCGGGCCGCACGCGACCGTTACCGCCGAATCGCGTCGTTGGTATTCATGTCTATATGTCTGCATGAAACATATAGGCAGACGCGCCACTCACTCGCCGAGACGCGCAATCAGTGCTTTGGCGTGTCGCGGTCGTTACCCGATCGAGTCCAGTGGGCTGCCACAACCCTACAGTTACTAGGTGGGATCGGCTTTCGGGTTTGGGGGGCCCAGCGAATCGGTGCTGATCAGCGATGGCGGCCTGGCCACCGAGCTGGAGGCGCGCGGACATGACCTTTCGGACCCGCTGTGGTCGGCCAAGCTGCTGGCCGACGCCCCGCAGGAGATCGTCGGCGTGCACGCCGCGTTCTTCCGCGCCGGCGCCGCGATCGCGACGACGGCCAGCTATCAGGCATCGTTCGAGGGCTTTGCGGCCCACGGGATCGACCGGCGCGAAGCCGCCCGCCTGCTGCGCCGCAGCGTCGAGCTGGCGAAGGCTGCGCGCGACGAAGCCGGCGCGGGCGGGCTGATCGTCGCCGCCTCCGTCGGCCCCTACGGGGCGGCGCTGGCCGACGGCTCCGAATATCGCGGGCGCTACGGCCTGTCCGTCTCCGCACTGACGCGATGGCATCGGCCCCGGCTGGAGATCCTGGCCGCCGCCGGCGCGGACGTGCTGGCGTGCGAGACCGTGCCCGATGTCGACGAGGCCGAGGCGCTGGTCGATCTGGTGCGCTCGGCCGGCGTGCCGGCGTGGCTCAGCTACACCATCGACGGGACGAACACCCGCGCCGGGCAACCGCTGGCCGAGGCGTTCGCGGTGGCGGCCGGGGTCCCGGAGATCGTGGCGGTCGGCGTCAACTGCTGCGCGCCCGACGACGTGCTGCCCGCGATCCGGCTGGCGAATATCGGCAAGCCGGTGATCGTCTACCCGAACAGCGGTGAGCGGTGGAACGGGCGCGCGTGGGTGGGTCCGTCGCGGTTCTCTGGACAGCTCGCGACGCAGTGGGTGGCGGCGGGCGCCCGCATCGTCGGCGGATGCTGCCGGGTGCGGCCGCCCGACATCGCGGCCGTCCACCGAGCGTGTACTCAGCGCGAAAATTCAGCCGGGAATTCGCACTGAGTGCACGTTGGGCGAGGCGTTACGCCGTCTGCGCGGAAAGCTTCCGGTACTCCAGGACCGTGTCGATGATCCCGTAGTCCTTGGCATCTTCGGCGGTCAGGATCTTGTCCCGGTCGGTGTCCTTGCGGATGATCGACGCGTCCTTACCGGTGTGGTGGGCCAGTGTGGTCTCCATCAGCGTGCGCATCCGCTCGATCTCGGCGGCCTGGATCTCCAGATCGGAGAACTGACCCTGGATCACCCCGGACAGCGACGGCTGGTGGATTAGCACCCGCGCGTTAGGCAGCGCCATGCGCTTGCCCGGAGTCCCCGCGGCCAGCAGGACGGCCGCCGCCGAGGCGGCCTGGCCCAGGCACACGGTCTGGATGTCCGCGCGCACGTACTGCATGGTGTCGTAAATCGCCATCAGCGAGGTGAATCCCCCACCGGGCGAGTTGATGTACATCGTGATGTCGCGGTCGGGATCCAGCGACTCCAGTACCAGCAGCTGGGCCATGATGTCGTTCGCCGACGCGTCGTCCACCTGGACGCCGAGGAAGATGATGCGTTCCTCGAACAGCTTGTTGTAGGGGTTCGATTCCTTGACGCCGAAGCTGGAGTGCTCGATGAACGACGGCAGGATGTAGCGCGCCTGGGGCTGGATCTGGGGGTTTTCAGTACTCACTGGGCTTCTCCATTTGTGATGTGAGCGGCGCGGGTGATGATGTGGTCGACGAAACCGTATTCGAGGGCTTCCGGGGCGGTGAACCAGCGGTCGCGGTCGGAATCGGCTTCGATGCGCTCGATCGGCTGGCCGGTGAATTCCGCGTTGAGCCGGAACATCTCCTTCTTGATGACGGCGAACTGCTCGGCCTGGATCGCGATGTCGGCCGCGCTGCCGGTGACCCCGCCGAGCGGCTGGTGCATCAGGATGCGCGCGTGCGGCAGCGCGTAACGCTTGCCCTGGGTTCCGGCCGCCAACAGGAACTCGCCCATTGAGGCGGCCATGCCCATCGCGTAGGTGGCGATGTCGCACGGGGCCAGGACCATGGTGTCGTAGATGGCCATCCCGGCGCTGATCGATCCCCCGGGTGAATTGATGTAGAGCGAAATGTCCTTGGTGGCGTCCTCGGCGGCGAGCAACAGGATCTGCGCGCACAGCCGATTGGCGATTTCGTCGCTCACCTCCGAACCCAGGAAGATGATGCGCTCGGAGAGCAAGCGCTCATAGACCGAGTCCGTGAGGTTGAGACCCTGCGAGTTCGAACGCATGTCAGTCACTGGGTTCACCGTGGGATACCTGCTTTCCTCGAGTTCTTCTCTGCTCCGACCCTAGCCAACCAAGCCCGCTGTGTGCCGGTCGCGCACCCCCTGAAACGGGCTCGTTCGCTCACAGCGTCATTGCGGGTCACTTCGCCTCGTCGTCGGCCTCATCGGTTTCGTCGGAGTCTTCGTCCGCCTGGTTCTCCTCAACCTCGTCGGCCTCCACAGCCTCGTCGGCCTCATCGGGTTGGCCTCGCCTGCCGAAGAACTCGCTCGCGTCGATGGTGTTGCCGTCGGTGTCGGTGACCGTGGCCGCCTCCACCACGGCCGCGATGGTCAGCCCGCGGCGCACGTCGGCGAACATGGCCGGCAGCTGGTTGTTCTCCTGCAGATAGCCGAACAGCTGCTGCGGCTCGATGCCGTACTGCCGAGACGTCATCACCAGTCGCTCGGTCAGGTCTTCCTGGCCGACCTGGATTTCCAGTTCGTCGGCCAGCGCATCCAACAACAGCTGCCTTTTGACGTCCGTCTCGGCGGCATTGCGCGCGTCGACCTCGAACTGCTGGCGCGACTTGCCCTGCTCGCGCAGCACCTCCGCGAATTTGACCTCGTCATGGTCGAGGCTGTGCAGCGCGTTGTGCACGGCGCCATCGACCTGGGCCTGAACGACGGCCTCCGGCAGCGGCACGTCGACCTGCTCGAGAAGCGCGTCGATCGCGGCGTCGCGGATCTGCTCTGCCTGCTGGGTGCGCTTGGCCCGACCCACCTGGTCGCGAAGGTTGGAGCGCAACTCGTCGATGGTGTCGAACTCGCTGGCCAATTGGGCGAACTCGTCGTCGGGCTCGGGCAGGTCGCGTTCCTTGACCGACCTGACGGTCACGGTGACCTGCGCGTCTTTCCCGGCGTGCTCGCCGGTCGCCAACTGGGCGGTGAATTCCTTCGACTCATCGACGGACAGGCCGACCAGCGCGTCGTCCAGGCCCGCGATGAGCCGGCCCGAGCCGACCTCGTGGGACAGGCCCTCCGCGGCCGCATTCGGCACCTCCTCGCCGTCGACGGTGGCCGACAGGTCGATCGAGACGAAGTCACCGTCGGCCACCGGCCGGTCCACCCCTTTCAGGGTGCCGAACCGGGCGCGCAACGACTCCAGTTCCGCGTCGATGTCGTCGTCACTGACCTCGATCGGGTCCACCGCGACTTGCAGCGAGCCCAGGTCCGGAAGGGTGAGCTTGGGGCGGACGTCGACCTCGGCGGTGAACGCCAGCTCCTGGCCGTACTCCTTCTTGGTGACCTCGATGTCGGGCTGGCCGAGCGGGTGGACTTCCGACTCTGCGACCGCCTGTCCATAGCGGGTGGGCAGCGCCTCGTTGACGACCTGGTCGAGCATCGCCTCCCGGCCGAAACGGGCCTCGAGCAGCTTGGCCGGCGCCTTGCCGGGCCGGAAGCCGGGCAGCCGGACCTGCTTGGCCAGCTCTTTGTAAGCCCGTTGGAAATCGGGCTCGAGTTCGGTGAACGGCACCTCCACGTTGATCCGCACCCGGGTGGGGCTCAACTGCTCGACGCTGCTCTTCACGGGTGTGCTCCTCGGTGGTCGTTCCAGGCGGTCGGTGGCGGTGTGCCGCGGCTAGGCTGGTTGCGCTGGTCGGGGTGACAGGATTTGAACCTGCGGCCTTCCGCTCGCAAAGCGGATGCGCTACCAAGCTGCGCTACACCCCGCGCTGACCTCGCGATCCTACGGCCCTTCAACGCCAGGTTGGCCATCGGCTTCGCGGGGGACCTTCAAGACCGCTGGGACCTCACGGGGCGATCACAAACCCGTTTCGATTAGATTTGATGTTCGCCGCCAGATACAGTCTCGCTCGACTAAAACTTGCGGGCGTAGCTCAATGGTAGAGCCCTAGTCTTCCAAACTAGCTACGCGGGTTCGATTCCCGTCGCCCGCTCGGGTTGGCAGTCGCTCGACAGAAAGGCGCCATGGGGGACGTCGAGATATACGGCTCGTGCGTGGCGGAAATCGACGGAGTACGCGCAGAGTTCGTACGCAATTTCGCGTCGCGCAACGAGGTCGGCGCGGCGGTCGCGGTCTGGGTCGACGGGGACCTCGTCGTCAACCTGTGGGGTGGCTGGGCCGACGCCGCCCGCACCAGGCCCTGGCAACAAAACACCCTGACGACGGTCCTGTCGGGCACCAAGGGGCTGACGGCCACCTGCATCCACCAACTGGCCGACCGGGGTGAGCTGGACTTGCAGGCGCCGGTGGCCCGCTACTGGCCCGACTTCGGGCAGGCGGGCAAGCAGAACATCACCCTTGCGATGGTGATGAGCCATCGATCCGGCGTCATCGGACCGCGCACTCGGATGAGCTGGGAAAAGGTCGCCGACTGGGACTTTGTTTGTGAGCAACTTGCCGCCTCGGAACCGTGGTGGGAGCCCGGCACCGCCCAGGGCTACCACATGACGACCTTCGGCTTCATCCTCGGCGAGGTGTTTCGCCGGGTGACCGGTCGCACGATCGGTCAATACCTGCGCACCGAGATCGCCGAACCGCTCGGCGCCGACATCCACATCGGCCTGTCCCCGGCCGAGCAACGCCGCTGCGCCGAGCGAGTGAACAAGCCGCACGCGCGAGACTTGCTGGCCGACGTGCAAGCCCCCGGCTACCCGACCAGCCTGACCGAGCACCCGAAAGCGGCGCTGTCGATCTCGATGGGTTTCGCCCCCGACGACGAACTCGGCTCCCACGATCTGCAGCTGTGGCGCCAGCTCGAGTTCCCCGGCACGAACGGCCAGGTGTCGGCACTGGGACTGGCGACGTTCTACAACGCGCTCGCGCAGGAGAAGCTGCTGAGCCGTGAGCACATGGAACGGGTCCGGGTGTCGCAGGGCGGCTTTGACACCGATCTGGTGCTGGGCCCGCGCGTCGCCGACCACGGGTGGGGGCTGGGCTACATGCTCAACCAGCGTTGCGTCAACGGACCCAACCCCCGGATCTTCGGCCACGGCGGCCTCGGTGGCTCGTTCGGGTTTGTCGACCTCGAGCACCGAATCGGCTACGCGTATGTGGCGAATCGTTTCGACGCCACCAAGGCCCATGCCGACCCCCGCAGCCTCGCACTCAGCAACGAGGTCTACGCCGCGCTGGGCGTCATCGAGCGCGCTCGAACGTAAACCGCACCCCGCCGAACGGTCGTCGGCAGGGCGCGGTCATTCGGTTAACGGGTCAGCGATGGTCCCATCCGGGGCCGCCCGGACCGCCGGGGCCGCCCGGACCCCCTGGGCCGCGGAACGGCTCGGGATGCGGGTTGGGGCCCGGTCCGCGCCAGTTGTCGTGGCAACGCCCGCCGTCCCAGTTGTCGCCCCAGCCGGGGTCCCAGAAGTCCCCGGGGCACCACTGCGGGAAGGGCCCCGGGTGCGCTTGCGCCTCGGACGCGACGCCCAGCCCCGCCAGGCCCAGACCGACGATTATCGCGAAAATTGTTGCAACTAAACGTGGAATTATCTTCACGGTCGCTACCAATACCCGACCGCAGCCGCGCCCAAACAGTAGACGCCAGCGTTTCTTGCTTAGGATTTCCTGCGAGCCGGCGCACCCCGCGCGGACCTGCGCGTTCGCGGGTCTGCGCCGCTGTGAGCTCCGTCACTTCTGGCAGGTCGGGCACCAGAACACGTTTCGGCCCTCCAGCACTTGCGTGCGAATCGGTCCACCGCACACCCGGCACGCCTCCCCCGCGCGCCGGTACACGTAGGTGCGTGGCCGCCCGGGCCGGTACGACGGCGGACCGTGGTCGTGTTCGGGCAGCACCACGATGATCTTGCCGCGGCGCAAACCGACTTTCATCAGCGCCACCAGGTCGGTCCACGCCCCGTCGAACTCCGCCTGGCCAATCCCGCGGCCGGGCCGGAACGGATCGATGCGGTGGCGGAACAGCAACTCGTTGCGGTAGACGTTGCCCACGCCGGCGATGACGGTCTGGTCCATCAACAGCGCGCCAATGGGCCTGCGCGACTTGGTAATTCGAGCCCACGGCCACGACGGGTCGGCGTCGCTGCGCAAGGGGTCGGGGCCGAGCTTGGCCACCACGTCGCTGACCTGACCTTCGTCGATGACCTCGCACACCGTCGGACCGCGCAGATCGGTGCCGTAGTCGGCCCCGACCATCCGCATCCGCACCTGTCCGACCGGTTCGGGGAGCGGCGCACCGCCGGGCCGCTCCCACTCGGTGAAGGCGCCGTACAGCCCCAGGTGCACGTGCACGATCGGGCCGCCGTCGTAGTGGTGAAAAAGGTGCTTGCCCCAGGCGCTGGTCCGCCGCAACACCCTGCCGTCCACGACGGCCGCGGGGCCCGCGAATCGGCCCTGCGGGCTGGACACCGCGACCGCTGCGCCGCAGTATCGGCGCTGGTGCAGCCGGGCCAGCCGGTGCAGGGTGTGCCCTTCGGGCACGCTCAGACCGCCGCGCCGGGCACCGGCGGCGCTTGGTGGGTGCGTTCGTATTCCGTGAGGATGTCGATACGCCGTTGGTGGCGTTCGGCTTTCGACCACGGCGTAGTCAGGAAGGCTTCCACCATCGCCAGCGCCTCGGCCACGGTGTGCATGCGGCTGCCGATGCCGATCAACTGCGCGTTGTTGTGTTCGCGGGCCAGGGTCGCGGTCTCGACGCTCCACGCCAGCGCGCAGCGGACTCCCGGCACCTTGTTGGCGGCGATCTGCTCACCGTTGCCCGACCCGCCGAGCACGATGCCCAGGCTCTCGGGGTCGGCAACCGTGCGCGTTGCGGCCGCGATGCAAAACGCCGGATAGTCGTCCTCGGCGTCGTAGCTGAACGCGCCGCAATCGATCGGCTCGTGCCCGGATTCCTTGAGGTGCTCGATGATCTGCTGCTTGAGCTCGTATCCGGCGTGGTCGGAACCCAGGTAGACGCGCATGCCCGACATCTTTACAGCCGAGCGCCGTCTGGAGCTAGTCGGCGATCGCAAGCGCGGCGGAGCCGGCGCTGGGGGTACCTCCCGCTTGCGGGGGACGGGTCGCCGCCCAACCAACTAGTCGAACTGCGGCGGCTCTGTGCGGGACCGCTTGAGTTCGAAGAAGTGTGGGTAGGAGGCGAAGGTCACCGAGGCGTCCCAGAGCTTGCCCGCTTCCTCGCCACGCGGGATCTTCGAGAGCACCGGCCCGAAGAACGCCACACCGTTGACGTGGATGGTCGGCGTGCCGACGTCGTCGCCGACGGCGTCCATGCCCGCGTGGTGGCTCTTGCGCAGGGCGTCGTCGTAGGCCTCGCTGTGGGCGGCCTCGGCGAGCTCCGCCGGCAGGCCGGCGTCGGCCAGCGACAGCTTGATGACCTCGTCGAGGTCCTTGTTGTCCTCGTTGTGGATCCGGGTTCCCATCGCGGTGTACAGCGGGTCCAGGACTTTGGCACCGTGGGCTTGCTCGGCGGCGATCGCCACCCGCACCGGCCCCCATGCATGCTTCATCATTTCGCGGTATTTGTCGGGCAGGCCTTCGCGGTTTTCGTTGAGGATCGCGAGGCTCATGACGTGGAACTGCACCTCGATGTCGCGGACCTTCTCCACCTCGAGGATCCAGCGCGACGTGATCCAGCACCACGGACACAGCGGGTCGAACCAGAAATCGGCTTGGTTTTTCACGGGGGCCTTCTCGGACATAGCGCGGTCCTCTCCTGGCGAGTCAAATACGTTCAGCACACCGTTCAGCACAACCGTAGTCGCCGGGCGCCTGTTCCCGGTCCGTCGCTCCGGTTACCGGGCGTTCACCAACACGTTTAGGTTGGACGCGTGGCCCTTCCTAACCTCACCCGGGACCAGGCTGTCGAACGCGCCGCCCTGATCACCGTTGACAGCTACCGGATCTCCCTCGACGTCACCGACGGCTCCGACAGTTTCCGGTCCATCACCACCGTGGCGTTCGAGGCGCTCGCCGGCGCCGACACGGTCATCGACATCGCCGCCGACAGGATCCGCAGCGCAACCCTCAACGGCCGCGAGCTCGACGTGTCCGGATACGACGAGTCGACCGGCATCCCGCTGCGCGGGCTGGAGAAACGAAACGTCCTCGTCGTCGACGCCGACTGCCGCTACTCCAACACCGGGGAGGGACTGCATCGCTTCGTCGACCCGGTGGACAACGAGACCTATCTGTATTCGCAATTCGAAACGGCCGACGCCAAGCGCGTGTTCGCCTGCTTCGACCAGCCCGACCTCAAGGCGACGTTCGACCTGCGGGTGGCCGCCCCCAAGCATTGGAAGGTGATCTCCAACGGCGCGCCCGTGTCGGTGGAAGATGGCGTGCACACCTTCGCCACCACGCCGCGGATGAGCACCTACCTGGTGGCGCTGATCGCCGGCCCGTACGCCGAGTGGAAAGACTCCTACACCGACGAACACGGCGAGATCCCGCTGGGCATCTACTGCCGGGCGTCGCTGGCCGAGTACATGGACGCCGAGCGGTTGTTCACCCAGACGAAGCAGGGATTCGGCTTCTATCACAAGAACTTTGGCCTACCTTACGCGTTCGGCAAGTACGACCAGCTGTTCGTGCCCGAGTTCAACGCCGGCGCGATGGAAAACGCCGGGGCGGTGACCTTCCTCGAGGACTACGTCTTCCGCAGCAAGGTCACCCGGGCGTCCTACGAGCGGCGCGCCGAGACGGTGCTGCACGAGATGGCCCACATGTGGTTCGGCGACCTCGTCACCATGACGTGGTGGGACGACCTGTGGCTCAACGAGTCGTTCGCGACCTTCGCGTCGGTGTTGTGCCAAAGCGAGGCAACCGAATTCACCGAGGCCTGGACGACGTTCGCCACCGTCGAGAAGTCGTGGGCGTACCGCCAGGACCAACTGCCGTCGACGCACCCGATCGCCGCCGAGATCCCCGACCTGGCCGCCGTTGAGGTGAACTTCGACGGAATCACCTATGCCAAAGGCGCTTCGGTTCTCAAGCAGCTGGTGGCCTACGTCGGGCTGGAGCACTTCCTGGCCGGGCTGCGCGACTACTTCCGCACGCACGCATACGGCAACGCCACGTTCGCCGATCTGATCGGCGCGCTGGAAAAGGCGTCCGGTCGCGACTTGTCCGACTGGGGTCAGCAGTGGCTGAAAACCACCGGGCTGAACACACTGCGACCCGATTTCGACGTCGACACTAACGGCAAGTTCACCCGGTTCGTCGTGCGGCAAAGTGGCGCCGCGCCCGGCGCGGGCGAGACGCGGGTACACCGGCTGGCGATCGGCATTTACGACGACAGCGATTCCAGCGGCGCCGGCAAGCTGGTCCGTGTCCACCGAGAGGAGTTCGACGTCGAGGGCTCGGAGACCGAAGTCCCTGCGCTGGTTGGGGTTTCGCGTGGCCAGCTGATCCTGGTCAACGACGACGACCTGACCTATTGTTCGCTGCGGCTGGATGGACAGTCGCTGCAGACCGCGCTGCAGCGGATCGCCGACATCGCCGAGCCGTTGCCCCGCTCGCTGGTGTGGTCGGCCGCGTGGGAGATGACTCGCGAGGCCGAGTTGCGCGCCCGCGATTTCGTGGCGCTTGTCTCCGGCGGCGTGCAGGCCGAAACCGAGGTCGGCGTGGCACAACGGCTGCTGCTGCAGGCCCAGACCGCGCTGGCGTCCTACGCCGAGCCCGGCTGGGCGCGCGAGCACGGCTGGCCGCAATTCGCCGACCGGCTGCTGGAGTTGGCGCGCGCCGCGCCGCCCGGATCGGATCACCAGCTCGCGTTCGTCAACACGCTGTGCTCGTCGGTGCTGTCGACGCGGCATGTGGAGACATTGGCGGCGCTGGTCAACGGTGACCCCGCCGAGCAGGGGTTGACCGGCTTGGAGATCGACACCGACCTGCGCTGGCGCATCGTGACCGCGCTGGCCGCCGCCGGCGAGATCGACGCCGACGGGCCCGCGACCCCGTTCATCGACGCCGAGGTGCGGCGGGACCCGACCGCCGCCGGCAAGCGCCACGGTGCCCAGGCGGCGGCGGCACGCCCCCAACTTGCGGTCAAGGAGCAGGCCTGGACGACGGTGGTCGAGGACGACACCCTGCCCAACATCACCGCCCGCTCGATGATCGCGGGCATCGCGCCGCCCGGACAGCATGAGCTGCTCAAGCCGTTCACCGCGCGCTACTTCGAGGCGATCCCCGGGGTCTGGACACGGCGATCCAGCGAGGTCGCCCAAACGGTGGTGATCGGCCTCTACCCGCACTGGGACGTCAGCGAGGCCGGCGTCGCGGCCGCCGATGCGTTCCTGGCCGCACCGGAGGCGGAGGTGCCGCCCGCCCTGCGGCGCCTGGTGCTCGAGGGTCAGGCCGGGGTCAAGCGGTCGCTGAGAGCCCGCAAGTTCGACGCGTCCTGATCGAGCCTGCGCTCAGCGCGTCGAAACGGAGCCAATCCTCGCTCTGGGCGCAGCCTCGGCGCCGTGACGACAGTCTCGGCGCGCGCTCAGAACCTAGGCCGGCGAGATCCCGGCGCTGAGCACGCGGATCGCGCTGACCAACCCGTCGACCAGGTGGCCCTGCTCGAACGCCGACGAAGCTGCGGCCACTCCCAGTGGCGCGGCCGACTCGGCGCCGCGGCCCCGGACCGCCGAGCCATAGACGACCTCGATGACGTGCTGGTCGGGCGAGACGGCAAGCAGCACCGCATTGTCGGGCGTCGGCACCTTGGCCAAGATCTCGCGGGCCCGCGCGGCGGTGTCGCTGCCCAGGTCCCCGAGGTAGATGGCGAACCGCGCCCTAGACGTGCGCGAGCCGTACTTCAGCGCGTCGTCGATGGCAACGAGGTCGCTGATCGGGAAGGGGTAATGCACCGACAGCTCGCCCGGCTCGGCGACGCCCGAAATCCGTCCGCTGGTGGTGATCACCGAGCCCTTGGGCAGCTCGCTGGGTGCGATCGTCGCAACCTCACCATGTACCACTGGCGCCACCTCCCACCGAGAACTCCGACGCGCCATGTCCGCCGTGCGCGCCGCCGACGTCTTCGTCGGTGGCCGCCCACAGGATGGGCGGGTGCGTCCACTTCTCTGGCATCTTGTAGGTCGCGGCGTGGGGTCCCTTGTGCGACCAGATCATCAGTGACAGCGCGCCGACCAGCCCCAGCGGGATTCCGATGAAGTACAGGTGAATCTCTGCAACGCTCACGACGCAAACCGTATCCCACCGGGTGATGCACCCGCACACTTGGACACGGGATTGTTCAGGCCGCGCCTTCGCCGAGGTACCGAGCCCAGGACGGGTCGAGTTCCTTGACCGTCGACAGCAGTCGCCAGTGCTGTCCCGTCGGCGGCAGGGGCGCCCGGCGCAGGGCCCAGCCGAGCTCGGTGAGCAGCTTGTCGCCCTTGCGATGGTTGCAGGTCGAACAGCACGCCACGCAGTTCTCCCACGAGTGGTCGCCGCCGCGGCTGCGCGGCACCACGTGGTCGACGGTGTCGGCCTTGGCCCCGCAGTAGGCACAGCAGAACCGGTCGCGGTGCATCAGGGCCGCGCGGGTCATCGGCACGCGGGCCCGGTACGGAACCCGCACGTAGGACCGCAGCTGGATCACCGAGGGCACCACGATCGACCTGGTCGCGGAGTGGATGATCGGCCCGGCCGGGTCGTCGTGCACCACGTCGGCCTTGCCGCAGATCACCATGACGATGGCCCGCCGCATCGGCAGCGCGGTCAGCGGCTCGTAAGTGGAATTCAGCAGGAGAACCCGCCGGCGGCTCCAGATCGAGGCACTCTCGTGGCGGTTGGGCGGGCGCGTGTCGACGCTATGCAGGGGTGACGCGGATGCGGGCCCCGTTAACCCCGCCGCGGCACCGGAACTGCGGTGACTGCGGCGCCTCTTGCCATGCGCCATAAATCCTCCGCGGATAGTCCACCATGATTCGCCGCCAAACGCACCCTCATTGCAGGTGCGCGCCGTGTCGAACCGATGAATACCAAGGGACGGCCTAGGCCCGTCCCGCGTTGCTGTCCAGGCGATGCACCACAATGGAGGCGATGAGTCAGGTGAGCTTTTACGACGCTGTCGGCGGTGCCGAGACCTTCAATGCGATCGTGTCGCGCTTTTATGCGCAGGTCCCGGAGGACGAGATTCTCAGTCAGGTTTATCCCGCGGACGACCTGGCGGGCGCCGAAGAGCGGTTGCGGATGTTCCTCGAGCAGTACTGGGGCGGGCCGCGAACCTACTCCGACCGGCGCGGGCATCCGCGGCTGCGGATGCGCCACGCCCCATTCCGGATCACACCGATCGAGCGCGATGCCTGGTTGCGTTGCATGCACACCGCTGTCGCCTCCATCGACTCGCAGACTCTCGACGACGAGCACCGCCGCGAGTTGCTTGAATACCTGGAAATGGCCGCGCACTCTCTGGTCAATTCATCGTTCTGAGGCCCAGTAACTGAACGGAGCAGCATGAGCCCCGACCCGTGGTGGTTAAGCGCGGTCTTTTATCAGGTGTATCCGCGGTCGTTCGCCGACACCGACGGCGACGGCGTCGGCGATCTGGACGGGTTGACGGCCCGCTTGGATTACCTGACGGAGCTGGGTATCGACGCGATTTGGCTCAACCCGGTCACCGTTTCCCCGATGGCCGACCATGGCTATGACGTCGCCGATCCGCGCGACATCGACCCGCTGTTCGGCGGGATGGCCGCGATCGAGCGGCTGATCCCGGCGGCCCACGAGCGGGGCATCAAGATCACCATGGACGTGGTGCCCAACCACAGCAGTTCGGCGCACCCATGGTTTCAGGCCGCGCTGGCCGCCGGCCCGGGCGCCGACACGCGGGAACGCTACTTCTTTCGCGACGGCCGCGGCCCCGACGGGGCGCTGCCGCCGAACAACTGGACATCGGTGTTCGGGGGGTCGGCCTGGACCCGGGTGGTCGAACCGGACGGCAATCCCGGCCAGTGGTATCTGCACCTCTTCGATGCCGAGCAGCCCGATTTGAACTGGGAGCACCCGGACGTCTTCGACGACTTCGAAAAGACGCTGCGCTTCTGGCTGGAACGCGGCGTGGACGGCTTCCGCATCGACGTGGCGCACGGGATGGCCAAGCCGGCCGACCTGCCCGACGCGAAGGACGACGTCAAGGTGTTGAGTCACAGCGACGACGACCCGCGTTTCAACCACCCGAGCGTGCACGAGATCCACCGCGGCATCCGAAAGATCGTCGACGACTATTCCGGGGCGGTGACCATCGGCGAGGTGTGGGTGACGGACAACCTCCTCTGGGCACAATATCTGCGGCCCGACGAACTGCATCTCGGCTTCAATTTCCGGCTGACGAAGATCGACTTCGACGCCGGCGAAATCCACCACGCGATCCAGAATTCGCTGGAGGCCATCGCGATCGAAAACGCCACCCCGACCTGGACGCTCTCCAACCACGACGTGGGCCGGGAGGTCACCCGGTACGGCGGCGGCGAGGTCGGGCTGCGCCGGGCGCGGGCGATGGCGATGGTGATGCTCGCCCTGCCGGGCGCGGTGTTCATCTACAACGGCGAGGAGCTGGGCCTGCCCGACGTCCTGGACCTGCCCGACGAGGCGCTCCAGGACCCGACATGGGAACGATCCGGGCATACCGAACGCGGCCGCGACAAGTGCCGGGTCCCGATTCCGTGGTCGGGTGACGCCCCCCCGTTCGGCTTCTCCACGTCAGCCGACACCTGGTTACCGATGCCGGCGGACTGGGCGGAGCTGACCGTCGAAAAGCAGCGCGACGATCCCGAATCGACGCTGTCCTTCTACCGGCGGGCTCTCCAATTACGCAGGGAAAGAGGCGAATTCGATGGCGGCGAGCTCGAATGGCTGGCCGCCGACCGCGAGTTCCTGATCTTCGAGCGCAATGGTGGCGCACTGGTGTGTGCGCTGAACGCCGGCCGTCTGCCGATGGCTTTGCCGCCCGGCGACGTGATCTTGGCCAGCGCGCCGTTGGTCGACGGCAAGCTTCCACCGGACGCGGCGGCCTGGCTGGTCTGAGCGCCTCAAGCAGTCAACGCAGCACCAGCGCCGCGTGTGCACGGCGCCGGTAGACCGAGCCGAACTTGGCGTCGACGCGCAGCCAGGACGGCACTACCCGGACCCGGACCATCTCGTCGGCGCCGATGGCATCGGGCGACTGAGGCAGGAAACCCATTGCGGTCAAAGCGAACACGCAGCGCATGGGGAGCCCCACACTGACGTCGGCCGAGCTGACCCGAATGACCTCCTGGTCGAGCAGCGACACCGGCGGACCATGGGAACTGCCGTGCTCCTTGGCGAGTCGCGCGCCGCGTTGCGCCAGGTCCAGCATCACCCGGGCGGGCACGTCTTCGAGGTGGGTGAAGCCGGATTCGGGGGGTAAGGCCCCCCGCCACGCGGAGTCCATCGCGAAGCCGGGATCGACGTAGCCCGAGGCGTCCATCGCCGACAGGCCGCGCGCCAGCGCGTCCGCCGCGACGGACAGATCGTCGGGTCGCACCCTGCCGACGACCACCCGGCTGGCCAGCACGTCGAAACCCGTTGCCACCCAAGCCGTCAGCAGCCCGGCAGATCGACCCCGCAGCCGGATGACCGCGGCGTCGTCGAGGCGCATCGCGTGATCGACGAACGTGGCCAGATCCCCGCGGTGGGCGCCGTCACTGAGCCAGAGCCCGCGCTCGGCTGTCCCGCTTATTCCCTGAGCCACAGTTGCAAATACTCCCGATGGTGGGGTGAGAGTCGCGCCAGCCGCTGCTCCTCGATGTGGACGGCGGCCAGCTGCGTCTCGGCGATGACGGCCGGCTTCGAAGCGGGATCGGCGTTGACCGAGCGCACCTCATAGCCAAGCGTGAAGTCGACCGTCCGCTGCCGTTTGGTCCACATGGTCACCTGCAGAGGCGAATCGGCCAGGCGCAGCTGACTCTTGTAGGTGACGCGCACGTCGGCGATCAGCAACCCGATGGTCGTAACGTCGGCGGCGAATGGTTCCTTGAGGAACTGCACCCGCGCCTCTTCGAGGATGGTGACCATGGTGGCGTGGTTGACGTGCTGGTACACGTCGATGTCCGACCAGCGCACGGGCACCGGGGCGACGAAGCCAACGCTCAACTCGACGATCCTCTTCCGCTGGTGCGGGTCATGCGCCGGATCTGCCGCGCGGCCACCGACAGCGTCGCGAGGTCCTTTGCCCCGCTTTCCTGGATCTCGCTCAGCGTGCGACGGGCCCGCTCCACCCGTGATGCGCTGAGGTGTTCCCACTCGCCGATTTTCTCTTCGCCGCTTTCGTCGGGCTCGCCGACGGCCAACACGTCGAAGCACAGCGATCGAAGCGACGCATAGATATCGTCACGAATCGCCAAGCGCGCCAACGACTGCCAGCGGTCGTGCCTGGGCAGCTCCGAAACCGCCGTCAGCAGGCTGTCGGTGCCCAGCCGGTCCATCAGCGCGAAATAGGTGTCCGCGACTTCGGCGGGGTCCATTTCGGTGATGTCGGCGACGTCGATGATGTCGAGCAGGCTGTAACGGTACAGGCCGGCGGCCACCATGTAGGCCAAGTCCTCCGGAGCGCCCTGCGCCGCGAATTCCGCGGCTTCCTTTTCCACGATGGCCTTGTCGTCGCCGCGCAGCCACTCCGACATCCGGGGCGTCATCTCCTTGACCTTCGCGGCGAACCGGTTGATCTCGGCGCCGACGGCCAGCGGCTGCGGACGGTAGTTGAGCAGCCAGCGTCCGGCGCGGTCGATCAGCCGTCGGGTGTCCAACGTCAGCCGGTCCGACAGCGCGACGGGCACGCCCGCCGCGCGGATCTGTCGCCAGATCTCACTCACCCCGAAGATGGCGTCGGTGGCGACGTAGGTGCGCACCGCGTCGATCGGCCCGACACCGACGTCTTCGGTGATCCGGAACGCGTAGCTGATGCCCGCGGCGTCCACCAGGTCGTTGACCAGCATGGTGGTGACGATCTCCCGGCGCAGTTGGTGGGTGCGGATCTCCGGAGTGAACCGCTCGCGCAGCGGCGCCGGGAAGTACTGCGGCAGCCTGGACGCGAAGACGTCCTGCTCGGGCAGTTCGGTGGTCAGCATCTCCTCTTTGAGGGACAGCTTGACGTGGGCCATCAGGGTGCATAGCTCCGGAGAGGTGAGCCCGATGCCGACGTCGATCCGCCGGTGAATCTCCTTCTCCGACGGGAGCGCCTCCAGCTCGCGGTTGATGCCGCGTTCTTCGAGGTACTTGATTTGCATCGCGTGCACGGGCAGCAGGCTGGCCGCGTTGGCGCGGCTGGTGCCGATCAAGTCGTTCTGGTCCTCGTTGTCGAGGAGCACCAGTCGCGCGACCTCGTCGGTCATCGACTCCAGCAGCTCCTTGCGCTCGCCGGCCTTGACCTTGCCCGCGGTGACCAGCGAGTCGATCAGGATCTTGATGTTGACCTCGTGGTCGGAACAGTCCACGCCGGCGGAGTTGTCCATCGCGTCGGTATTGATCCGCCCGCCCGCCAGATCGAACTCGACGCGGCCCCGCGCGGTCACGCCCAGATTGCCTCCCTCACCAATCACCTTGGCGCGCACCTGGTTCGCGTTCACGCGTACCGGATCGTTGGCGCGATCGCCGACGTCGGCGTCGGACTCGGATTCGGCCTTGATGTAGGTGCCGATGCCGCCGTTGAACAACAGGTCGACGGGCGCCTGCAGGATCGCCTTGATCAGGTTGGGCGGGGACATTTCGGTGACCACTTCTTCCAGGCCTTCTTCCAAGCCGCCGATGCCGAGCGCCTCGCGGACCTGCGGGCTGATCGGGATGGTCTTCTGGTCGCGGTCGTACACCCCACCGCCCTCGCTGATCAACGACTTGTCGTAGTCGTCCCAGCTGGACCGCGGCAGGTCGAACATCCGCCGCCGTTCCCGCCACGACGCCGCCGCATCGGGGTCCGGGTCCAGGAAGATGTGCCGGTGATCGAAGGCGGCGAGCAGCCTGATGTGCTCGCTCAGCAGCATGCCGTTACCGAATACATCCCCGCTCATGTCACCGACGCCGACGACGGTGAAGTCCTCGGTCTGGGTGTCGACCCCCATCTCCCGGAAATGGCGTTTGACCGCCTCCCAGGCACCCTTGGCGGTGATGCCCATGGCCTTGTGGTCATAGCCCACCGACCCGCCGGATGCGAACGCGTCACCCAGCCAGAACCCGTAGGACTTCGCGACGTCGTTGGCGATGTCGGAGAACGTGGCGGTGCCTTTGTCCGCGGCCACCACCAGGTAGGCGTCGTCGCCGTCCCGCCGTATCACCTCGGGCGGCGGGCTGACCTTTTTCGTTGCGTGGTCGACGTTGTCGGTGACGTCGAGCAGGCCGGAGATGAACAGCTGATAACAGGCGACGCCCTCGGCGCGGCTGGCGTCGCGGTCGGCGGCGGCGTCACCGGAAGGCAGCGGCGGCCGCTTGACGACGAATCCGCCCTTGGCCCCGACCGGCACGATGACGGCGTTCTTCACCGCCTGCGCCTTGACCAAGCCCAGGATCTCGGTGCGGAAGTCGTCGCGGCGATCGGACCAGCGCAGGCCCCCGCGCGCCACCGGGCCGAACCGCAGGTGCACGCCCTCCACACGGGGCGAGTACACGAAGATCTCGTACTTGGGGCGCGGCAGCGGAAGCTCGTCGACAAGCTGCGCATCAAGTTTCAGTGCGAGCACGTTCCTGGCGCGAGCGGAACCCTCGCGAGTCACGAAGTAGTTGGTCCGCAACGTGGCCTGCACCAGCGACGCGAACGCGCGCAGGATGCGGTCGGTGTCCAGGCCCACGACCGCGTCGATGTCCGCGGCCACGGCGGCGGCGGCCGCTTGCGCATCGCGACTGGTCGGCGACCCCGAAGCCCTCGGATCGAAGAGCGCTTCGAACAGGGTGACCAGCGACCGCACGGTGGAGGGATGCTCGCTGAGCACCGATTCGATGTGGGACTGGCTGTACGGAAAGCCCGCCTGCCGCAGGTACTTCGCGTAGGCGCGCAACAGCACGACCTGCTGCCAGGTCAGCCGCGCGCGCATCACCAGTTCGTTGAACCGGTCGATCTCCACGCGTCCCTGCCAGATGGCGCTGACCGCGTCGGCGAATCGCTCTGCGGTGGAGTCCCGTTCGGCCTCCGTCGTCGCCAGCGGGATCGTCGGATGCGGCTGGATCTTGAACTGGTAGATCCACACCGCCAGCCCGTCCTCCCGGGTGACGGTGAACGGCCGCTCCTCGAGCACGACCACGCCCATGCTCTGCAGCATCGGCAGCAGCTGGCTCAACGAGGCGGTGTGACCACCCACAAACCAGGTCAGCTGGGCGGCCCCGTCCTCCCCGCGCTCGGAGAACACCAGCTTGACCGAATCATCGGACAGCTCTTTGATGATGGCGATATGCTCGATGGCGTCCTCGGGTGTGACGGCCTGTTTGTAGACCTCGGGGAAGGCGGTGGCGTAATGCTCGGCATCGGCGTGCTCGACCGAGCCCATCACCGCGGCGGCGATCAGGCGGTCCCCCCAGGTTCGCGCGGCCTCGCTCAGCAGCACCTGGATCCGGATCCGGTTGGCTTCCGAGACGTCGACGGGCGCGGTATTTTCGGGCAGCCGGACCATGAAATGCATTAGCGCCCAGGGCGATTCGCTGACGCGTGCGGTGAATTCCAGTCGTGTCCCGCCGAATTCGCGGACCAGGATGTCCTCGATCTGCAGGCGCACCGCTGTGGTGTAGCGATCGCGGGGCACATAGACCAGGCACGAGACGAAGTACTGGAGGCGGTCGGCGCGCAGGAACAACAAGGCGCGCCGCTGGGATCCCAGGTCCACCACCGCTTTGGCCATCGCCAGGAGTCGTTCGGCGCTGAGCGTGAACAGCTCCGAGCGTGGGACGGTCTGGATGACGTCGAGCAGCAACTGGCCGGGGTGGATGGGGTCGCCGTCGGCCATCGCGAGCGCGTCGCGGACCCGGCTCGAGATCATCGGGATTTCCAGGACGTCCGCATTCATGGCGGCAACCGTGAAGAGTCCGACAAAGCGGTGCTCAACGACGCCGCTGCCGCCCTGGGCGTAGCGGCCGTACTCGCGAACCGCGATCGCGTACGGGTAAGCGCCGTAGCGCAGGTAGCTGCCGACGACGGACTGGGCCAAGACCAGCAAATGGTCGTCGTCGGTCAACCGCGGGCGCGAACCGGTGCGCGTGCGCAGGACACCGAGGCCGATCGAGCCGTCGCCGGAAACCACGTTGTCGTGTACCCGGCAACGTTGATAACCCAGCAGCAGGAGGTTTCCGTCGCCCAGCCAGCGCAGCAGCTCCGCGACACCCTCGCGGTCCGGCGCCGAAAATTGTCCGCCGGAGTTGGTTCGGACGGCCTCGGCCATATCGCCCAGGGTGGTGATCATGGCCGCCGCGTCGGTCGCGACTTGCTCGACGTCGCTCAGGACCTTGGGCAGCAACCGTTCGACCTCGGCGAGCCCCTTGCTGTCGACGGACGGCGACAGCGGGACGTATATCCAGGCCTCGCCGTCGTACTGCGAAGTGCCCGGCGCTTTCGGCTCGATGCTGAGCAGGGCCCCCGTTGCGCTGCGGTGCACGTCGAACACCGGGGTCATGATGCCGGCGTAGGCGACGCCGAGGCGGTGCAACAGCACCGTGACGGAGTCCAGCAGCATGCTGCCGTGATCGGTGACGACCTGCAGCGCGGGCCCGAATCCGTCGGGATCGTCCGCCGCGTGGACACAGACGCAGCTTTTGCGTTCGGGGCGGTACTCGCCGAGCCGATAGTGGGCGCGCAGCATGGCGGGGGTGACCAGGACCGCGGGGTCGACGGGACCGGGTTCCGCGGCGCCCGGTTCGTCGCCGCGTGGACCGCGATAGCTCTCGATGTAGGCGTTCGCGATCCATTCGGGAATGTCGTCACTCTTGGTGAACGTGGTCCACGGCTTGAGATCCTGCCTAGCACCGGGATCGATCGTCATGCCGATTGCTCCCAACTCGCGACGGATGCCACTTTGCGCCCGATCGCCCCACTTCTCAGCGGTGCAGCCCTGACATTAGTCGCGCGTCAACTTGCGGTGGGTCACTCTGTGCGGCCTGGCGGCTTCCGCGCCGAGCCGTTCGACCTTGTTCTCCTCATAGGCGCCGAAATTGCCCTCGAACCAGAACCACTTGGCCTCGTTGTCCTCGTCGCCCTCCCACGACAGGATGTGCGTGCAGGTGCGGTCGAGGAACCAGCGGTCGTGCGAAATCACCACCGCGCAGCCGGGGAATTGCTCGAGGGCGTTCTCCAGCGAACTCAGCGTCTCGATGTCGAGGTCGTTGGTCGGCTCGTCCAGCAGGATCAGGTTGCCGCCCTGTTTGAGCGTCAGCGCGAGGTTGAGCCTGTTGCGCTCGCCACCGGAGAGCACCCCGGCCGGCTTCTGCTGGTCGGGGCCCTTGAAACCGAACGCCGACACGTAGGCCCGGGACGGCACCTCGGTCTGTCCGACCTGAATGTGGTCCAGCCCGTCCGAAACCACTTCCCACACCGTCTTCTTGGGATCGATGCCGGCGCGGGTCTGGTCGACGTAGCACAGCTTGACGGTCTCCCCGACCTTGACCGTGCCGCTGTCCGGTTGCTCGAGGCCCACGATGGTTTTGAACAGCGTCGTCTTGCCGACCCCGTTGGGACCGATGACCCCGACGATGCCGTTGCGCGGCAGCGTGAACGACAGGTCCTTGATCAGGGTGCGCCCGTCGTAGCCCTTGTCGAGGTGGTCGACCTCGACGACGACGTTGCCCAGGCGCGGCCCCACCGGGATCTGGATCTCCTCGAAATCGAGCTTGCGAGTCTTCTCCGCCTCGGCGGCCATCTCTTCGTAGCGCTGCAGGCGCGCCTTGCTTTTGGCTTGCCGAGCCTTGGCCCCGGACCGCACCCAGGCCAGCTCCTCGGTCAGTCGCTTGTGCAGCTTGGCGTCCTTGCGTCCCTGCACCGACAACCGCTCGGCCTTTTTCTCCAGGTAGGTCGAATAGTTGCCCTCGTAGGGGTAGGCGCGGCCACGGTCGAGCTCGAGGATCCATTCGGCGACGTTGTCCAGGAAGTACCGGTCGTGGGTCACCGCCAGGATCGCCCCGGGGTAGGCGCCCAGGTGTTGTTCCAGCCACTGCACGCTTTCGGCGTCCAGGTGGTTGGTCGGATCGTCGAGCAGCAGCAGGTCCGGTTTGGACAGCAGCAGCTTGCACAGCGCTACGCGGCGCCGTTCACCGCCGGACAGGTTCGTGACCGGCTCGTCGGGCGGCGGGCAGCGCAGCGCGTCCATCGCCTGCTCCAGCTGGGAGTCGAGGTCCCACGCGTCGGCGTGGTCAAGGTCCTCTTGCAGCCGGCCCATCTCCTCCATCAGCTCGTCGGAGTAGTCGGTGGCCATCAGTTCGGCGACCTCGTTGAAGCGGTCGAGCTTGACCTTGATCTCGCCCAGGCCCTCTTCCACGTTGCCGCGGACCGTCTTCTCCTCGTTCAGCGGCGGCTCCTGCTGCAGGATGCCGACGCTGGCATCGGTGGCCAGGAACGCGTCACCGTTGTTGGGCTTGTCCAGGCCGGCCATGATCCGCAAGACGCTCGACTTGCCGGCGCCGTTGGGGCCGACGACACCGATTTTGGCGCCCGGGAAGAAGCTCAACGTGACGTCGTCCAGGATCACCTTGTCGCCGTGCGCCTTGCGGACCTTTTTCATCGTGTAGATGAACTCAGCCATGCCGCGGTTTTGCCTTTCTGGTTTTTGAGAACAATCTCGCGCACCATCCTAGGCACTGCGTGGCGGCCCCGATCCCGCAGCTAAGCCGACAGCGGCAGCGCTGCTGCGTCGTCAGACTCGACGCTGTCATGGGCATCGGTATCCTCACCAGCGGCGTCGGCCGCATCCGCCCGGGGTGTGGTGGCGTCGCCGGTAGTCGGACCGGTATAGCCCGGCCTCTCGATGCGCACGATCGCGCGGGACACATCCGGCCCGACGGAGGTCGCGCGCATCTCGAGCGATGAACGGCGGTTACCGTCGCGGTCTTCGTACTCGCTCGTATAGACATGGCCCACGACGATCACCGGTGCGCCCTTGCCCAATGCGGCGCCCACTCCGGTGACTAGCTTGCCCCAGCAATTGACGTTGATGAACAGCGAGTTACCCGGCTCCCAGCCGCCGTCGGCCGTGCGTCGCCGGGAATTGCTGGCGACGCGAAACTTGATGACCTCCTGGGTGCCGACCTGGCGACGTTCGGGGTTGTTGACGATGTGGCCGACGACCGTAAGCGGTGTTTCGAACATTGACTCAATTTCCTTTCATTCGCGGGTAGCGCTCATGTCTGGTGCCCATTCAGCGCCAGGTCACCGACAAGCCGAACCGGACTTGGTCGCGAGGATCGAAGGCTGTGGACAGAGCCGCGACTGTGGATAGCGCCAGGGCCCGCGGGCGTAACGTCGCTGCGAAAATTCGCCGAGGATATCGCGGTGGCGTTACGCTCGCGGACTCCCACTACGGCCCGGCATTTCGCGCCGCGCCAGTTCGGCGAGCATCGCGTTGTAGGCGGCCAGCTCGGCGCCATCGTCCAGCTCGGCGGCCCGGTCCAGCCGCCGGGCGGTGCGCTTATCGCTGCGCGCCCACTGCATGAGCAGCGCGATCATCACGATCACCAGGGGCACTTCCCCCGCCGCCCAGGCGATCCCACCGCCCAATCGCTGATCACCCAGCAGGTCGGTGTGCCAGCTGAAACCCAGCGATCGGTAGTAGTCGGCGCCGAGTACCTTCCGGGTGCCCATCAGGACGACCCCGAAGAAGGCGTGCAGCGGCAACGACGCGAACACCACGCCGACCTTGGCCAGCGGCGGGATGGGACGCGGCGTCGGGTCCACCCCGATAACGACCCAGTAGAACAGGTAGCCGCTGAGCAAAAAGTGCACGTTCATCGCCAGATGGCCGGCGTGACTGCTCACCGTGGTGTCAAAAAGGTTCGAAAGATACAGCCCGTAGAACCCGGCGACGAACAGCACGGTCGCGACCACGGGGTTGGTGAGGAACCGCGACAGGCGGCTGTGCAACGCGGCCAGCAGCCACTCCCGCATGCCCGGCGGATCATCGCGGCCGGCGGCGGGCAGCGCCCGCAACGCCAGGCTGACCGGGGCGCCCAGCACCAGCAGGATCGGGACCAGCATCGAGAGGCCCATGTGGGCGACCATGTGCATGCTGAACATCGCCGGCATGTAGCGACCGACGCCCGACGACGTCACGAACAGCAACGCCAGGCAGCCCAGCAGCCAGGCCAGGGTCCGCCCCGGCGGCCAGTGATCGCCGCGGCGGCGCAGCCGCGCCACCGCCGCCACATACAGCGCGGCGAGGACGATCGCGGCGGTGCCGAAGATCAGGTCGAAGCGCCAGTCGATCAGGATGCGCACCGCCGTGGGAGGGCCGTCGAAGTCGTAGCCGATCTCGGCTTCGGGGATCGTGGGCAGCCGGGCCGGGGGTGGTGGCGGCGCGGTGCGGCCCAGCCCGACGGCGATGCCGAAGGTGAGGCCGAACACCGCGGCCTCGATCAGCGCCAGCCTGATCAGCACTGTGCGCGCTCGGGACGGAATCGGATCGGCTTGCAGCGCAGCCACGCCGGAGCGCCGCTGGCGCCAGCCGAGGCCGCCCAGCGCGCACAGCGCGACGAATTTGGCGACGATCAGCCGCCCGTAATCGGTCGTCAGCAGCTCGGACGGCAGCACGCGCACGAGGGCGTTCACCAACCCACTCAGCGCCATCGCCACCCAGCACCACAGCGCAATCATCGAGAAACGCCGTGCCGCCAGGTCGACGTGGTCGCCGTTGCGCAGCGCGTGGGCAAGCAACGCGAGCAGGCCCCCGGCCCACAGACTGGCGGCGACGAGGTGGATCAGCAGGCTGTTGGTGGCCAGGTCATGCGAACCGCCGGCCGACGAATGACCGGTCAGCCCGAGCGGGATCAGCGTCAGCAACGATCCGGCGACCAGCAGCGGCGTCCACGACCAGCGCAGCACCGACAGGCTCGCCAGGGTGAGCACCGCGGCCAGGATCGCGGTCCAGCGCCAGGCGGAGGCGGTGTTGATCATCCCGGCCATCGACCAGATCGTCCCCGGTTCGAGGTCAACCACGGGATGACCGGACACGTCAGAGATGGTCAGCGGAACCAGCAGCGCGGCGCACACCGCCCACGCGCCCGACGCGACCGTCCCGAGGCGAAGCGCCCGGTATCCGCCGGCGTCGAGGACGCCGCTCTTTTGCGGCGGCACCAGAAACGCCGCGAACAGAAACGACCCGACGGCCAGCACCGCGGCGATCTCCCCCGCCGCCCGGACGAACGGCAGCCCCAGCGTGGTTGCCGGGCCCGGGTCGGGCAAGCCCGTCGCGGTCAGCGCGCCGGCCAGCGACAGCGCCCCGATGCCGGCGGCCGTGCAGCCCGCCAACACCGCGACGCCGATCAGCGGCGGCCACACCCACGCGCGGCGTGTGGCTACCGGCCGGTCAACCGTCATGCAACCAGGGTATTGGGCGCTTCCCGACTAGGGAGCTTGGCTGTCCGGCCGCTCCCGGCGCGCCCTGAGTTCGCGGGCGACGAACTGTTGGCGGGCGATCCGCGCGACATAATCGGAATCCTCGAGGATGTCGCGCAACTCCTGCCGGAACGCGGTCCGCCTTTCGGCGAGGTCGGCGGCGGGTGCGATCAGACCCTGGTCGACGACAACCTGATACGCGGTGGCGAACAGCAGCGTCGATACCGATTCGCTGCTACGGACCCTGGTCTGTGCCACGTACTGCCGGCCCACCCCGAGCGCCAGTTCCGTCAGCTCCTTGGCTCCGACGTCCGCCGGCGCGTCGCGCAACACGTCGGCGACGATCTCGTACGCCTCGAAGAACACCCGCAACATGGCGTCGGTCATGCAGGGACGCTTGGCGAACAGCATCGCGTCGATCTCGTCGCCGCCGGCGGTGACGTGGCCTTCCCAGTCGTCGTGCCATGCCATCTCTTCGGCGATGTTTGCCCGGAACGCCGCCGAGTCGGCGAAATAGAAATCAAATTTCAGCAGATCCCGCAACCGCATCGCCTGGGCCCAGAACGCCGCGACGCGGTCGCCTTGAGGATCCTTGACGCGCCGGGCGTGCGCCAGCGCGAGCTCGACGATCGAGGTCTCTAAGAAGGCGTGGATCAACGAGTTCCGGTAGAACGCCGCGGCGTGTTGCTGCTCGGGCGCAATGCGCCACACCGGCTCCCGGCCGCCGTCGACGCGGGTGATCGGGTGTCCGTGGGACAACGTGTCGACGGCGGCGAGCACCCCGTCGCGCCGGCGCAGCCGCAAGGCACTCGCCGACATCGGGGTTTGCTTGCGCTCGAGATAATCCAGGGAGTCCTGCAGGGTGTGGTGCAGCTGACCGAGCGTCAACGCCGCGCCGCGGGTGGTCAGCAGCAACGCACACACCAAACCCGTCGCCGTCACCGGCGTCGCCTGCAAAATCCGCCACGCGACCTCAAACGACATCTTCTGCAGCGCAAGCCGTTTGGCATCCTCATCCTGCGCGGGCGCCCCCCGCGCCGGACCGAGGTACTGCCGCATCGAGACCGCTTCGGGGAAACGGACGTAGATCTTGCCGTAGTTGCGTTCGCCCTGCGCCTTGATGAAGTTGTAGAGCCAGACGACGCCCTCCGGTGTCTTCTCGCCGCCGCGGGCGTAGGCGGCGTACTCGGCGGTTTCGTGCAGCTGATCGAAGCCGATCGACACCGGCTGCAGCAGGATGTCTTCGCTGCGGCCGTCCAGGTACGCGTCGGCGACATAGGAGAGCAGACCCAGCTTGGGCGGCAACATCTTTCCGGTACGCGAGCGGGTCCCTTCGATCGACCAGCTCAGGTTGAACCGCTTCTCGATGATGTAGCCGACGTATTCGCGTAGGACGTACTTGTAGAGCGGGTTGCCGCCGATGTTGCGGCGGATGAAGATGGTGCCGGAGCGGCGCAGCAGCGGTCCCATCACCCCGAACGAGAGGTTGATACCGGCGAACACGTGCACCGGCGGTAGCCGGTTCTCCTGCATCGCCACCGGCACCACCGCGCCGTCGATGTAGGACCGGTGCGAAAACAGCAGCACCGCCGGGTGGGCTTCCAGCGCGGCGCGCATGGCCGCCACCTGGTACTCGTCGTAGTCGATCTCCGGATCGAATCCGCGGCTGAGCGCCCTGCCGAGGACGCCGACCAGGTCGACGGACACCCGGCTCCACCCGGTGGCGAGTTCGTCGAGCATCTTGCCGGCTTCCTCGACGGTGGCGCCCGGGATCTTTTTCAGGCCGGCGCGAAAACGCGTGGACGCCAAGATCTCTGGCTTCACCAGCCGCGGCGACTTGTACTGCGGGCCCAGGATTCGGTACTCGGCGCGTTCCATCGCCAAGATGGCGCGGCGAGTGACGAAGTGCGCGAAGTCGTGCTTGTCCTCGCCAACGGTGGTGTCGCGCCACTGCTGGCGCAATTCGGAGACCTTTGCCGGCTCGCCGGCCACCACCCGCGCGCGGAGCGGATCGTTGCGGATGATGCGCCGTTGCTGACGTGGGTTGGGGTGGTAGGGATCCTGGCCGGGGAGCAGCCCGGCGAGCTTGGCGACTCGGCCGCGATTGGCGGGCGGCAGCCAGAACACCCGCACCGGCACGACCGAACGGTCGTCATTGGATTCGGACTCGAGCCGCTCAACCAGCTCGGCAAGCGCCGTCGGCGGCGCATTGCGTTTCGGCAGCGCCACTACCTCGAACGTCGCCTCGGGGCTGCGGGCACGCTGCTGGCCCATCCATGCCATGACCAGCTCCCGCTCGACCGGGGAGGCCATGGACGCCAATATCAGCGAGTCTTGCGCAGCGAGGACCCCGCTGATATCCGCGGCCGGTCTGGTCACGGCCGTCCTCTCGGCGGCGAACTCGGCGGATCGCCGCTGACGATTCCCTGCCCGCTGGGCTGTTGCGCCTCACCGTCTTTGAGGGCCACCTCGGACGCGTTCGGATTCGCTTTGGCCGGCTTAGCCCTGTGCGCGGCCTTCTTCGCGGCGGACTTCGCCGGGGCCTTGGTCGCCGCCTTCTTGGGCGCCGCCTTCTTCGCGGTGGTCTTGGCTTTTTTCGCCGCTTTCTTCTCGGCGTACAGGCCGACGTCGGGCAGTTCGTCGACCGGCCAGTTGGCCAGGGTGTCCAGATAGAGCTGCCGCACCTCGGCGATGTGCTCCGGCAGGGTATCAAGTGTCCAGTCCTGGACCGGAATCGGTGGAAACACCGCGACGTCAACGGTGCCCGGATTAATCGTATTGGAATTTCGAGCGGCGACAATCTCCGCATTACGAATGACGATGGGCACGATCGGGATCCCCGCCGCCATCGCGAGACGGAACGGCCCCTTCTTGAACGGTCCGACTTCAGTGGTGTCCAGGCGGGTGCCTTCGGGAGCCATCAGAATAGAAAGTCCGTTCTTGGCTCGCGCTTCGACGGTGTGCATCGTCTCCACCGCGGCGACCGGATCGTCGCGGTCGATGAACACCCCGTCCAGTAACTTGCCGAGCGTGCCCATAATCGGGTCTTTTTCCAGTTCCTTCTTGGCCACGGCAACCCAATTGTCGCGAATCAGTGCACCGGAAATGACGGGGTCAACCTGGTTGCGGTGGTTGAAGATAAAGACCGCCGGGCGCTGCGCGGTCAGATTCTCCTCGCCGATGACGTTGAGCCGCACCCCGGCGATCGCCAGCGACAACTGGGAAAAGGTGGAGGTGAAGAAGTTCGCGCCGCGCCGCCGGCTGCGGGTCAGCACACCGATGCCCACCGCACCGGCGGCGACCGGGAACATCGAACCCAGGCCCGCGAGCGTTCGCAACTGCCGCCGCAGGCCCAGCCGGCCCCGACTGTCGAATCTCAGGATCGGCCAGCCGCGGCGCTTGGCGACGGCGGCCATCTTCCCCTCGGGGTTGGTGGGCCGCGGATTGCCGACCAAGTACATGAGGGCGACATCCTCGTCACCGTCGGCGTAGAAGTAGCTGTCCTTGAGGTCGATGCCGTTCTCGGCGGCAAACCGTTGCACGGCAGCGGCTTTGCCCGGACCCCACAGGATCGGCTTCTGCACGCCGCCGGTGAGCATCCCGTCTTCGTTGGTCTCGAACTTGTTGGTGAGCATGTTGGAGATCCCGAGGAAACGCGCCACCGGGTTGACCTGGATGGTCAGCGCCGACGAGCTGAGCACCACGGTGTGGCCGCGGGCCACGTGGGCCCGCACCAGCTCGCGCATCTCGGGGTAGATCCGCGACTCGATCCGCTGCACGAACAGCCGCTCGCCGATCTCCTCCAGGTCGTCGAGCAGTCGCCCGGTCAGCGCCGCGGCGGCCTTACCGATGAGATCTTCGAACTCGATGCGTCCGAGGGTGTGGCTCAGGCCGGCCTGAACCATGCTGAGCAGCTCCCCCACCCCCATGTCGCGGCGCAGCAGCCGCTCCTGGGTCAGGATGACGG
>NZ_JAOPWB010000145.1 GCF_025965855.1 Mycobacterium sp.
ATCGATCGCCGCCTCGGGGTAGCACTTCCTATCGGGTCGGGCGGCCGATGAACGAGTCCGCGACGGCCGATCGGAACGCGGTGCACGGCGCCGACGGTCCCGTGCGGGTGCGCGCTGATCTCGAGGCGCCCTCGCGCTGGCTATGGCTCGTCAAGTGGTGCGTGCTGGCCGCTCCGCACTACCCGATATTGATCCTTCTGTATCTGGTGTATCCGCTGCTGACGGTCGTCGCCGGTATCGCGATCCTGTTCACCGGGCGCTATCCGCGCCCGATATTCGACTTCAACGTCGGGGTGCTGCGCTGGTCGTGGCGGGTCATGAATTACCGATTTCCGATGAACAGCACCGACAAGTACCCGCCCTTCGCGCTGGCGTCGCGGCCCGACTATCCCGGTGACCTGGTGGTCGACTACCCGGAGCGCCTCACCAATTGGGCCGTGCTGGTGAAGTGGTGGCTGCTGGGGCTGCCGCAGATACTGCTGTGTTGGGCGATGGAGCCCCTGCTGCAGGTGCTGTGCGTCATCTCCGCGGTGTGGTTGCTGTGCACCGGATCCACCCATCCCGGCATGTTCGACCTGCTCATGGGAATCGTTCGGTGGCGCTATCGGGTGGCGGTGTATGTATCGTTGATGCGTGACGAATATCCGCCGTTCCGACTGGATCTAGGTAGCAGATAACGCGCGAAAACCCTTTGTTCCCTTACCTATATCGGTTCGGTCAGCCGATTTTCGACCGGCTGTTCTACAACCGATATCGTCGAGCGGCGATCGCACACGCGACCGGTCGGCTGCTGATGGTCGGCCTGGGACCGGGGACCGATTTGAAGTTCGTACCGGCCGCGGTGACGTCGGTCGCCGCGGTGGAGCCGGTGGCCGCGTTCCGGCGGGCGGCGTCTCGCCTTGCCGATCGTCACGGCATCGCCATCGACATCGTCGACGGGGCGGGCGAGTCGATTCCCTTCCCGGACAACAGTTTCGATTCGGTCCACATCGGGCTGGTGCTGTGCTCGGTCGACGACGTTGCGGCGACGCTGGGCGAGATCCGGCGGGTGCTGGTCCCCCGGGGCAGGTTGGTCGTGCTCGAACACGTGCGCGGAGACGGGGCGACGGGTCGGCTCCAGGATCTGGTCGCGGGGCCATGGTCGTGGTTCGCCGCCGGCTGCCATCCGAACCGCCGAACCGTCGACGCCATTGCCGCCGCCGGCTTCGACACCGCGGGCCTGCGCCGCGTCCGAACTCCTGTGCCGTTCCCGTGCAAGCCGCACCTGCAAGGCTTCGCGACCGCGATTCAGTGATGTGACCTAGATCACATTGAACTATCCGGGCGTCTATTTCGTGTAGTCCTACACGCTGCGTGTTGTCGGTGATGACTGCGCCGGCATGATCGTCGCGGCCCTTACGAAATGGACTGTGGTGATGAATTTTTCGGTATTGGCGCCGGAGGTCAATTCGGCGCGGATGTTCTCGGGTGCGGGTGCGGCTCCGATGTTGAATGCGGCCGCGGCGTGGGACGCGTTGGCCTCCGAGTTGGGGTCGGCGGCGTCGTCGTTCTCGTCGGTCACGTCGGGCCTGACCGAGCAGGCGTGGCAGGGTCCGGCGTCGGCGGCGATGACGGCCGCTGCGGCCCCGTACGCGGGGTGGCTGAGCGCGGCGGCGACGGGGGCGACGGGGGCGGCAGGGCAGGCCCGGGCGGTGGTCGGCGCGTTCGAGGCCGCGCAGGCGGCGACGGTGCATCCGCTGGTGGTCGCGGCCAACCGGAATGGATTGGTGCAGCTGGTGATGTCGAATCTCTTCGGGCAAAACGCCCCGGCCATCGCGTCCGTCGAGGCCGAGTACGAGCAGATGTGGGCCCAGGATGTTGCGGCGATGGCCGGCTACCACGCCGGCGCCTCGGTAGCCGCCGCGCAGCTGCCGCAATGGCAGCAGACCGTGCACGGTGTGGCGAGCCGGCTCGCCGCGTTGCTGGGCCTCAGCCCGGTCACCACTCCCGTGCCCGGTGACCCGGACTTGATGAGCCAGACCTCCGGTTTCGCGGGGTTGTTGTCGAACACGTCTCTTGCCGACCCCGACGACAATCACTTTGTCGCGACCAACATCTCGAGTCCGCTCTTCACGGCTGCGGTGACCTCCGGGGCCGAGCCCACGTTGGGCTTGGCTGCGCCCGGGCAGACGATACTGACGTTCCAGAGCCCGGTCGCCCCGTTCCTGAACAGCTCGATCGCCCTTCCGGTCACGGATCCCTTGGCCCCGCTGTTCACCGCGCTTCTTCCGCTCGGCTTCTGAGTTCGGCGCGACCGCCTACTCGACGCTGACGGCTTCGATGATGTTGAGCCGGGCCGCGCGCCGTGCGGGCGGCACCGAGCCGAGCAGGCTGATCGCCAGCGCGCCGAGCGTGAAGGCAAGCGCCATCGAACTCGGCCGGAAGGTGACTTGGAAATTCATCATGTCCCCGCTGACCAGGCTGAACAGCCACTGGTCCGTCATCCCGAACACCAGGCCCAGCACGCCGCCGACGACGCCGATGCCGGTCGCCTCGGCCAGCACCATCCGCAGCGTGAACCGGCGGCTGGATCCCATCGCCCGCAGCACGCCGATTTCGCGGCGCCGTTCCAGCACCGAGAGCGTCAGCGTATTGAGAAGGGCCACGGCCGCCACCAGCACGACGATGATCCACACGGCGTTCGCGATGAACATGCTCTGGTGCATCGGGGCCTCCAGCCCCGCCAGCTTGTCACGACCGTCGTACACGTAGTTCGGCGCGGGCACCACGCGGCGCACGTCGGCGAAGAGGCGACTGGCATCCGCGCCCGGAGCCGCGGTGACCTCAAGGGTGGTCGTTACCGGGCGGTCGAACCACGAGCGCAGTTGGTCGAGGCCCATCCCGACGGTGCCGATGACCGTCGAAAAGTACGGGACCAGGGCCAGCACCGCTGCCTGCTGGACGCCGTGCGGCGTTTGCATCCGCAATTGCTCGCCGACCCGAACGTGCAGCGTCTTGCCCAGGTTCTGCGAGAGCACCACGCCGCGACCGGCGAGCACTTGGTCACGGATCCGCTGGTCAAGCGCGCGGTACAGGGGATCGGCCGTGCCCGAGGAAAAGCCGTCGAGCATGACGCGGGTGCCGCCCACTTCGGCGAACCCGAGCGCGCCCTCGGTGACGCGCCGGACGCCCGGCAACGCGGCCACCTTCTCCGAAAGAGCCTGTGGCAGGGCATCTGTGGGGTAGCTGTCGGGGGAGTTCGCGCTCACCCAGACGGGGACGTCGCCGACCGGCGCGAAGATGCCCCTCGCCGACCGGATCATGTCCGCGTTGGTGCCGGTGATGGTGACGGTGGTGACCACCGCGATGAGCACCGTCATCACCGTCGCCCACACCCGTCGCGGCGCCCGCTCGATGGTCGCCGCCGCAAGCGCCCCGACGGAGCCGAACACCCGGGCCGTCGCGGCGGTGGCGCTGACGATGGGCCCGGTGAGTGCGAAGCCGAGCGCTATCTCGGCGGAGAACACCGCCGCCATCGCGACGAACGCGTAGACCCCTCGCTGGTTGACGACGACCGCGATGGACACCGCGAAGACCGCGACGGCGCCGACCCCGCTTGCGATGCGCAGCCACCGCGGCACGCGGTCGGCGGCCGAAACCCCGACGGGCGCCAACGCCTCGATGGGTGCGACCTTGTACACCTGCCGGGCGGCCATCGCCGATGCCACGACGCTGGTGAGGGCGGTCGCCACGACGGCGGCCGGTATCGCGTAGCCGGGCAGCCAGTACTCGATGCGAGCCTCCAGCCCCTGGGTCATGGCCGGCGGCAGTCGGCCAATTGCGACGCGGCCCATCAGAATTCCGACGGCCGAGCCCAACGCCCCGCCGATGATTCCCAGGATGGCCGCCTCCCCGAGCATGTCGCGAACGATCGTGGCGCGGCGGCCGCCGATCGCGCGCAGCATCGAGATGACCGGCCGGCGCTGGCTGATCGCCATGGTCATCGTGGTGTAGATCAGGAAGGCACCGACCATGAGAGCGACCATCGCGCCCATCAGGGCCATGTAGTTCATCAGCTTGACGCCGTCACCGGCGCGGGTGGCCCGCATGCTGGGGTCGGCGACGATGGCCCGGCCGTTCACCGCGGAGGTGATCGCGGCGCGAACCTGGCCGGGATCGGCGCCGGGTTTGGTGGTGATCAGGATCGAATCGAGCTGGCCCTGACGGCCGGTGATGTCCTGCGCCAAGGCAAGTGGAGCGAGGACATAGTGCCCGCCGTTGAGTGCGGCAACGTGCTTGCCGGAAAGGACCTCGCCGACGGTCACCGGCTGCGACCCCAGTTGGAACGTCTCATCCTTGGCGTGACCGACGCCGGGTCCGACGCGCACGGCGTTTGCCGGGCCGGGCGGAGCCGAGGGGTCCGCGAGCGCTCCGGGCGACCCATTCTTCAAGGCGTCTTTGAGGGCACCGCCCAACGCGGCAAGGCGCGCGTCGGCGCCGAACAGCAGGACCGGGCCCGACGACGTGGGCGCCGACGCCCGGATCATCGGTGCCGCCGTCACGACCCCGGGAACCGCGGCCACATCGGCGGTGATCGTGTCGGGAAAGCCCGCGTCGGTGATGCCCGATACCTCCAACGAGGCGATGCCCGCGATCCCGTCGGCGAGCCGATTGACCGATCCGCTGATCGAGCCGAAGATGCCGAACACCGCGACCAGATACATTGCCGATACCGCCATTACGGCGATGGATGCGATGGTGCGTCGGCGATGCACCGCGAGTTCGCGCAGGCTGAACAGGCGCAGCCGGCTCGCCGCGGTGGCGATCGCGGAGCCCGGTGTCACACGAGGGCCCCCGACCGCTGGTCGGAACTGACCCGACCGTCCTGCAGCATGATCACCCGATCGGTCGCTTCCGCGCCCCCGGAATTGTGGGTCACCATCACCACCAGCCGGCCACGGCCGGGCTCGTGGGCCACCTCGCCGAGCAGCGCCAGGATCGACGCACCCGTTGCGGAATCGAGGTTCCCGGTTGGTTCGTCGGCGAGGATCAGCGGTGGGTCCATCATCAATGCGCGCGCCACGGCGACCCGCTGCATCTGGCCGCCGGACAGCTCGGCGGGCCTGTGCTCGGTCCGGTTGCCGAGTCCGACGCGGTCCAGCAGCCGGATCGCGTCCGGTTTGGCCTTGCCCAGCCGGACGCCGTCGAGCAGGTTGGGCACGGCGACGTTCTCCCACGCCGAAAGCGTCGGCAACAGGTTGAAGAACTGAAATATGAAGCCCACCCGATGATGGCGAAACTCCGACTGCTGCTCGTCGCTGAGGCGGCCGATCTCGTCGCCGTCGAATTCGATCGACCCGGAATCGGGGGAGTCCAACGCGCCCAACAAATGCAGCAGCGTGCTTTTGCCCGCCCCCGACGGACCGACAACCGACACGAACTGGCCGCCCTCGAGGCGCAGGCTGATCTCGTCAAGGGCCCGCACGGATTGACCGCCGACCCGGTATTCGCGCACCACGTCGCGGAGCTCGACGGTCAGCGGTTGGTGCTGGGGAGTTCGGCAGGTGTCGATCCGTCTGAACATGATCCTCCTGCGGGAACGCCGTACCGCAAAAGCGCTGGTACTAGAGATAACGAGTTCGAACGGCGAGCGGTTCATCAACGTCGAGTTGTTGGGCGGAAAACTCGAAAACTACGCAAACTAGTCGACGCTCGGGGGCCTCAGGCCGCGGCGCTCGAGAGCGGGGCGGTCGCGGGCTACGCTGTCATCCCAACCGCAGGAGGGTCTGAAGACAATGCAACCCAGCTCGCTCGACCCGGTCGCCAGCGAACGGCTGTCCCACGCAGGCAAGGTATTCACGTCCGATCTGTCGATCAATGAATTCGCCTTGCTGCACGGGGCCGGGTTCGAACCGATCGAACTGGTGATGGGCGTTTCGGTCTATCACGTCGGCTACCAGTTCACCGGCATCAGGCAGCAATCCGAGCTGCCCGTGCTCACCGAGGCGACGTACCGCGCGCGCTGGAATGCGATGTCGCGGATGCAGGCCGAGGCCGATTCGCTGGGTGCGGACGGCGTGGTCGGCGTCCGTCTGGAATGGCGGCATCAGGGGGAGGGCGAGCACCTCGAGTTCATCGCGGTCGGCACCGCCGTGCGATACACGGCGAAGCCTGGCGCATTTCGGCGCCCCGACGGGCAAGGGTTCACCAGCCACCTTTCCGGCCAGGACATGACGACGCTGCTGCGGTCCGGATACGCTCCGGTCGCCTTCGTGATGGGCAACTGCGTGTTCCACGTTGCCGTGCAAGGGTTTTTGAAAACACTTGGCCAGGTGGGACGTAACGCCGAGATGCCGCAATGGACGCAGGGCAGCTACCAAGCCCGGGAGCTGGCGATGTCACGGATGCAGAGCGAGGCCGAGCGGGATGGCGCAAACGGCGTTGTCGGAGTGCATTTCGCCATCTCGAACTACGCGTGGGGACATCACACCGTGGAGTTCTACGTGGCGGGGACGGCCGTGCGTCGCGGCGGCGAGGCGCAAACCCTGACGCCGTCGTTCGTCCTGCCGATGACTGACTGATGACAAGCTTCGATCACGACCGGGTCAGTCGCGCCATCGGGTCGGCATTGGCCGGTCCCGGCGGGGTCGCGCTGGTAGTCAAGGTGTTTTGCGGTGTTCCCGGCGTGATTCTCGTGCCGGCGCGGCGGGGACTTTTCCGCTCGCAGCCGGAGCGGATTCAAATCGGCGACTGGCGGTACGAACTGACCGCTGACGGCCGGCTGGGCGCCGCCCACGTCGTGAACGGCGTCGTCATTGCCGAGGAGGTCCTCGCCGCCGGCGCCGTCGGTCCGCACATCGCCCGCGCACTCGCGCAACTGGTGAGCGGTTATGGCCCGACGATCCTTCCCAACATCGACGCGGCCGTCGAAGTCCTCGATACCGGTCCGGGTCCCCGCTTCTGACGTCGGACATCGAGTTGCCCAGTGACACAAGGCGTTTCCCATGCGTTCACTCGCCGTTGACGGGTTGCTTCTGGTCGATCGCCACCACCCACCGGCTGAACCGCCAGGCTCCGTCCCGCTTGGCCGCGGTGAACTCGTAACGGCCGGTCAGGTCGAGCGCGGGCGGACCGCCATCTTTGACGGCAAAAACCTGGACATAACAGTGGCCGGTGGCTTCACTGTCGTTTTGGCTGGAGAACCAGAACGAATTCAGCGCGTGGCGCCGTTGGTTGTTTTCCGCCTTGAAGCCCGCCTTCCTGACCGCGAGCAGGCTCATGACCGTGTCGATATCCGCCGACAGCGGGCGGCCCTCGTGCAGGAGGACGAGCTGCGGGGACTCGGTGAACAGGGTACGAAAGTCGTCGAGCCGGTTTTCGTCGTAGGTGTAGGCGTAGGCCCCGAACAGGTTGATGATCGCCAATCGATCGGTGACATCGAAATCCGCGCGCCCGACATCCCCGATCGGCGCGGTGTTCCCGTCGATCGCCACCCGACCTCCTCGATCTCCGAACCCGTTGGCCTAGATACTCCCACCGCGGCCCTGCCGACGGAGGATCTTGAAAGGCCTTCAACATTGCTATCGTTGCGGCAATAGCGCCCTCGACACCGCCGGGCCGGCGAGGAGGCCGTCATGACCTACGACCTGATCATCAGGAGCGGAACCGTGGTGGACGGCACCGGAGCGCCGGCGCGGACCGCCGATGTCGCGGTCATCGACGGCATCATTGCGGAAGTCGGCCGCGTCGACGGCACCGCCAGACGCTCCGTCGACGCCGACGGCCTAACCGTGGCACCGGGATTCGTCGACGTGCATACCCATTACGACGGGCAGGCCACCTGGGACCCGCATCTCACCCCTTCCTGCTGGCACGGCGTAACGACGGCGATCATGGGCAATTGCGGCATCGGTTTCGCGCCCGTGCGGCCGGATCGGCACGCCTGGCTCGTCGACCTGATGGAAGGCGTCGAGGACATTCCGGGCTCCGCGCTGTCCGAGGGCATCACGTGGGAATGGGAGTCCTTTGGCGAGTATTTGGGCGCCCTCGAACGGATGCCGCGCGCGGTGGACGTGGCCGCCCAGATCCCGCATGCGGCCGTCCGTGGCTTTGTCATGGGCGACCGTGCGCACGAGACCGCGACAAGCGTGGACCTCGACGCGATGAGCCGGATCGTCGCCGAAGGCCTGCGAGCCGGAGCGTTGGGCATGTCGTTCGGACGCACGGCGGGACATCGCAGTGCGTCGGGTGCACCCGTGCCGGGAACCTATTCCGAGGAAGACGAGCTCGCCGCGCTGATGGCCGTGATGGCCGAGGCGGGTTCGGGTGTGCTGCAGGTGGTTCCGGCCGGTGTGGGCGGCGCCATGGGCGGCGACCAGCGCCACTCGATCGACGCCGAGATCGACTGGATCACCAGGCTCGGGCGGCAATACCGGATACCGCTCACCTTCCTGGCGATGGTCAATGAGCAGGATCCGCACGACTGGCGACACTGGTTCGCGGCGGTGCACGAAGCCAACGAGGCCGGTGCGGCAATCCGGCCGCAGGTCGCCAGCCGGGCCTTCGGAATGTTGATGGGCCACCAATCGCGGATGAATCCCTTCCGGCACCGGGCGACGTATCGGCCGTTAATGGAACTGCCCTTGGCGCAGCGTATTCAACGACTCCGCGATCCGGGCGTCCGGGCGCGAATCCTGGCAGACGCGCCCGACCGGACGCCAGAACCGACCGCCGACCAACTCAACAAGCACATTTTCAGGCGCCTGTATCCACTCGGCGAAGCGCTGACTACGAACCCGCGCCCGAAGACAGCATCGCCGCGATCGCCGAACGGGAGCGCCGTGACCCGTGGGAGGTCACTTATGACGTGCTGCTCGGCGCCCAGGGGCGCGAATTCCTGCTGCTGCCGCTGCTCAACTACGCCGGCAACAACTACGACCACCTGTACAACATGATGGCGGACCCGGTGAGTTTGCAGGGGCTGGGCGATGGCGGAGCGCACTGCGGCATCATCTGCGACGCCAGCATGACGACGTTCCTGCTCTCGCATTGGGTGGGCAACCGGACCCGGGGGCCGGGCCTGGCGCTGGAAGCCGCGGTGCACCGCCTCACCGGCGACCCCGCGGGTTTCTACGGGCTGGGTGATCGCGGCGTGCTCGCGCCCGGCCGCCGTGCCGACATCAACCTGATCGACCTGGATCGGCTGCGGCTGCACTACCCGGAGCGGGTCGAGGACCTGCCGGGCGGCGCGGGCCGGTTGATCCAGCGTTCGGACGGCTACGTCGAGACGATGGTGGCGGGCCAGACCGTCGTCGCCGAAGGCGAGCTGACCGATGCCAGGCCCGGCGGTCTGGTCCGGGGACGCCGCCCGGTGCCCGTCGGTTAGCCGGCCCTATAGGCGACCGCAAGCGCGGCGTAGCCGGGCGCTCTGGGTCGTCTCCATCGGACTACAGGCGACCCGCGGCGAAATCGGCCGCCTGATCGACCATTCCGGCCTCGACGTATTGCCGGTGCGCGGCCGGGAATCCCGACCCCGAACAGACCGGATCGTTGGGAACGCACAACTCGATCGTCTTGGGTGCGTACAGCGGGCCGACCGTGACCGGCGGCTCGTTGATGATGCTCATGAACTGTATCGACGGCTTGCCGAAGAGGGCGACGGCGGCGACGTGGTTGGCGACGTCGGGGGCCATCGGCTGGGGCGGCTGCGCAAGATTTGCCCCGTCCGGGACCCGGTTCGCGGTGACGAAGCCCATCACGGCCGCGCCCTGGGAATATCCGCCCAGCACCATTTTGGTTTTCGGGCAATTCGCCGCCATGGACTCGACGTGGTGGCCGGCGTCTTTGATGCCGTCGATGGCGGTGGGAAAGTCCGTGGTGGCCGGGTAGTTGACCGGATACACGCCCACCGATTTAGCGCCGACGCGCGAGCGCAGGATGTCGACGAAATCCTGGCCAACGCGGCCAACGCCGGGGGGCTCGGTGGTACCTCGGGCGAACACCACCTCGACGTCGGGGCACGGCTCGGCGGACGCGGACGGAATGGGAGCGGTCAGCAGCGCCCAAACCGGCGCCACCGCAGCGCAAATGAGGCTGGTAAGGGGAGGTAGCTGCACGTACCGAATCTTGACACAACCCGACACCGGCTGCTCGGCGAGCGTTGCAACCGATGAAACTCCCGGCTGGGTCGCCTAAGCCACCCAAAACTCCGTTGGTCGCGGGTTTCAGCCCCGCCGCCCCACTTCAGAGGCTACTTTTCAAGATCAATCCTGCCGAGTCACTGTTTATTCACCGCTTTTTGCGACGGTTCGGTCGAGGAGATCGGCTACCGGGTGTGAATCCGGCCGCGGCTCATATTCCGGCCCTGGGTCATCGAGACGTGGCTGTGGCCGAGGTGGTCGGCCCAAATCCGGGCCGACAGGCCATCGTCATCGATTAGCGTGGCGACAGTCTTGCGGAAGCTGTGCGTGGTGACTTCGGGGACGAAACTGACGCAACCGCAGACCGAGCAGCGACGTGCCGACACTTTTGTCCTGACAGTGATCAACAATGGGTCGGAGGCGATCACGATCAAATCGATCGATTCACACCCGGAAAGCGCACCGGCGGTGTCAAGGTTGACCTCGACGCACGCCGCTGCCGTGATGGGCGGCCATACAAAACAGCAGATTTGCGAAGACGATCTGCTGGCTCACCTGCGCGGCCACCGTTACCACGTCATAGTCCAGGAACGGAAACACATTCACCCCAGGGATCGTTTTCAAAACGGCAACCCAAAGTGCTTGATCATCGCTGTTCGTGGCGGCGTATAGCTTCATGTCTGACGCGCAGAACGGAAAAAGCTCACCGGCTGCGACAGCTTCAGAGATTGCCGCCGCGACGCCTGGTTTATCTGCTATCCCGTAATCGTCCAGGCTGATCACGCCCCGTGGGCCGGTGTGCTTGGCTGCCAGCCTGATGTCGTCCCTGACGCACTGATAGCTGTGGCAGCCGTCGATGTGGGTGAAGCGCAAGGTCGGTAGCTCGGTTAGCTTCGCCGAGTCACAGATTCTGATGTCGAGTCGACGTCGGCTGTGATAGTGATTCCAGTTGCGACAGAACTCCGCGACCTCCAGACCGCCATAGGCAATCCGGTCCTCGATAGCAATGTCTTCGTGCGACATCACCTTCTCAAACAGATCGCAGGCGATGAGGCGCTCATCAGGGCGCAGGCCGCAGCCCATCAGTATGGCTGATTTACCCCGGTAGACCCCGATCTCCAGCATGTCTCCGGCGACTCCGCTGTCTAGCTGCTGGGCCAGGATGAAGTCGAACAGCATGAAGTCAGCAAGGTAGAAGTAGCCGGGAACTTGTTCAAACCCGCGTGCGTATTGTGTGGCGGTCTCAAGCTTCGGCATTCAGATCAGCCCCCAGGACCCCTGCCGAGCCCGCCTTCAGCAATCCTCTGCAGGGCCTTGGAGACGCCCTGCCGGGTGTGCCCGAGCCGGCGGGCGTCTTGGGCCTGAGACCAGCCGTTGCGCCGCAACCTGAAGATCAGGGCGTCACGCTCTGGCGCCACCATATCGTCGTAGTAACAGCCCGTCCGGATGCCGTTGTCGGCGTCGTACATGGTGCAAGAGTACAGTTCGCGCCGTGTACCAGATGGCGGCAACGCGGCTCAGAAAGTCCGGTGCGATCCTGCGTCGGGAGGCCGCACGGTTCACGGCTTGCCGCGCAGCCTCACCTGTTAACTCGTAATCGTCGCTCCCGTCGGGTGTGACCGTGCGCACCCGGCTACGGCGCACACCTCATCCCGAATCTGGCCTAGTTTGATCGCGGCCAAATCCTATGCGCGGGCGCCGCTTTCACTGCCAGGCAGCTTGCCACGTTAATATTTGGGCAATTCGCTCATACACCGGAGAGGCTGGGAGAGTCTATGCCGAAGGATCCGCGATGAAGTTTGCGCTGGCAACCTTGGGAAGTCGGGGCGATGTCGAGCCGTACGCCGCCCTCGGTCGGGAACTGCAGCGCCGCGGTCACGAAGTACGCCTGGCGATCCCACCTGACTATCTTGGCTTCGTCGAGTCGGCGGGGCTTACTGCGGTCGGCCACGGCCTGGACCGGTCAGTGCAAAACGCGAACCTGGTCGGGAAATACGGGAACACGCCGAGTCCAATCAGCATGGGCTGGGAAATTATGAAGGATGTCATCCAACTCTGGCCGGAGCTGGGTACGGCGCTGACGTCGCTGGCAGATGGGGCCGACCTGCTATTGACGGACCCAGGCGAGCAGGGGCTGGCCGCGAATGTTGCGGAGTACTACGACATTCCGCTGGCTACGCTGCACTTCTACCCGATAGCGCCTGTTACGGAGTGGCACGTAACTAAACAGGCTGAAGACGCCCAACGCCGGGCACTAGGCCTGCCAGAGGAAACCGGACCCTCGACGCGACAATCGCTGGAGATCCACGCCTATGACGAGTTCTTCTTTCCCGGGCTGGCGGCCGAATGGGCGAAATGCGATGTCCGACGGCCTTTTGTTGGCGGGCTGACGCTGGAGTTGCCGACGGATGCCGACGACGAGGTCCTCTCATGGATTGCCGCGGGACCGCCGCCGATCTACTTCGGCTTCGGCAGCAGCGTGCGAATCGCATTTCCCGCTGATGCATTCGCGATGATCAGCGCGGCCTGCGCGCAGTTGGGCGAGCGTGCGTTGATTTGCAGTGGCTCGAGTGACTTCACCGAGGTCCCGCATTCCGACCACGTAAAGGTCGTGAGCGCGGTGAACCACTCGGCCGTTTTTCCCGCTTGCCGCGCGGTCGTCCACCACGGGGGCCCCGGCACCACGTTCGCAGGCATACGGGCCGGAATCCCGACGCTGATCCTGTGGGTCTCGGTCGATCAGCCGATGTGGGGAGCCGCGGTCAACCACTTGGAAGTCGGCTTGGGGCGGCCCTTCTTCCTAACCCAGAAATCGCTGGTCGCGGATCTGCGGTCCATCCTCACTGCGCACTGCGTCACTCGAGCCCGTGAGGTCGCCGCCCAGATGACCGCACCCGGCGAAAGCGTTGCCACCGCCGCCGATCTCCTGGAAGACGCCGCCCGCCTCGGGCGCGTTGGCTGATCGGCGAAGGTGGGCCGGCGCGACGATGCGCGAGTGGAGGATCACGCATCGCGGCGCGCCGCCCGACTCCCGGTCACCCCTCGTCTTGGGGTGCCCCCCGACCAGAAGCGTCCCCTGGTCCGGTGTATCCGCAGGGACCAGCTATACCGCCCTAACCTCGCGCTTCATGAGCGGCGGAAATCGGCGGGTTCCCGGCCGGAGCTGATCGGCATCGAATCCCGTTGTGGCACAAGAACAGACAGTTAGCGCCTGGTCCGGTTACGAAACGGCTTTTGGTAATCCGCAGTCCGGAGATATCCCAGTTCAGCGCCACATCAACCGCGCGAGAATCGTCCGTGTTCGCGCGACGTGGGCAAGTCAAATCGCCAATGTGGTGTGATGAAGTCGGTCATTTGTCCACGTCGGCACCGGGAAGTCGATCCTGCCGATCCTCAGCCTGCTGCCTGTGCAGGAGCGAACTGACGGCGCGCAGCATGCCACGGAGCGTGTAGGCGGCCGTCAGCACCGACAGCAGGATCAGCAGGATGAACATCAGCAGCCAATTGCTGCGGCTGTGGCTGACGTCCCACCAGATCACGGTGAACAGCAGCACACAAAGCAAGAGCACAACGTCGCGCCAGCTGCCATGGTAAGACAGCGCGGCCTTGCGCAGCGCGCGACTCCTGTCGACGGAGTCGACCAGGTCATCGATGCGGGCATCGATGGTGCGTCGCAGTTCGGCGCGCCTGTTGGTGGCGTCCGGCGGGAGGCGATCCAGCAGGTCCATGTCCTGTTTGATCACCTCTCGATAGTCCGGGGCTCTGAATTGTCCGGCCGCGATGGCCAGCAGCGCGCCACCGAACACCGGTGCGCTGTTCAGCGCGATTTGTGCCAGACCCACCACGTCCGCTCCTCAATTCGCCTCGGTCAACGTCGGCTCGTTGAGAATGGCCGAACGCGGGGGAGGGATCAACCACTTCGCCGAATCAGGATGCTTTTGACGGGCGCCCGTGCCCCGGCGCCGGGTCGGCTCCCCGAAGCGCGTCCATCGTGCGCGCCAGCTGTGGATACGCGATCGCCGGTCCAATCCACCGGGTGAGATAGCGCCGCATGTCGGCGCCGCTGCGCGGCGGACGGCCCGGATCCGCGAGGAAGGATTGCAGCACCCTAAGGCCGAACTCGTTCAGTTCGTCAAGCCCCGACTCGTCGAAACCGTAACGTTCCCAATCGATGTCGAAACGATGCAGCATCGAACGTCCGAACGCCAACGCGGTATCGGAGATGATGGAGACGCTCCGGCCGTGGCGCCGATTCAACACGAATGCGACCTGATTGTCCGAGGCCAGCTGCTCGATGGCGAAGGCCATGCCTTCCGTCATCGCCACGACCGGGTCGGTCACACCTGCGAGCTGGGCCGCCAAACGATCGAGAAACCCGTCGGCCGATCGCATCGCCGTTGCCAGCAGCAACGCCTGGGTGCCGGGGAAGTAGCGATAGACGGTCTGTCGCGTCACACCCAGGGCCCGCGCCACGTCAGCGATCCGCGGCGCCGGGCCACGCTCCTCAATGATCTTGTCGGCGGCATCCAGGATGCGCCCGATCGCCTCCTCGTCGGAGGCGGGCGCGTTCCCTGCCCAACCGTGACTGCGCATGCTCAGCGGATCCCCACAGCTGGATAATAGCGTCCATCGGGGCGCCCAGCGTGTGGACACACTGAATTCGATTGGGCCACTGAGCTTTAGGCGGCGCACGCTTTCAGAATGAGGCCTACGGCCTCGTCCAGCTGCCCCGCGATCTCTTGGTAGCTGACGAACCGGGCCGTCATGAGCGCCCCGGCGAACGTCATCTGAAGGGCGGACTTCACCGCGCGCGGCCACCCGGGACCCAGCGCGGCAGCGATCCGCCTCGATACCTCTTCGGCGATCTCATCCCGCAGCGGCTTGACCGCGGGGTCGTCGGCCATCAGCGCTGCCCCACACGCGGTCGTCAGCTCGGGCTCGTCGGCGACCATCAGCGCCATATCGCGCAACGTCGCGCTGACCCGGGTCTGGGTGGTGTCGTTGACATCGGTATGCAGCGGCAGGTCATGCAGAAAGCGGAGGTACACCGCCGCCACCAGCGCGCTCTTCGACGGAAAGTAGGTATACGCGCTGGCCGGGGATACTCCGGCGCGGGTGGCGACCGCGCGCATCGTCAGGGTGGCGTACGACGATTCGCGCAGTTCCTCCAGCCCGGCGTCGAGTACTTTGCGGATCGTCTGCGCCGGCCGCCGGTCGGAGCGGCGGGCCGTGCCGGCGTCCGTCGGAGAAACCGCCTCTCTAGACACCCGTCCAGTCTAGAAACGGGTCGGACGATTTAGGGTGGCGCCATGGCCGAGGAGGACGAGCGCCGCTGGAATGAGCGCTACGCCACCCAGGGACCGCCGCCGGTGAGCGCCGTGGAGCCTCCCGGCTTCGTGGCGCGCCATGTCGACCTGTTTCCGACGGCGGGAAAGGCTCTCGACCTGGCCTGCGGGCAGGGACTCTGCGCGGTGTGGCTGGCCCGCCGAGGACTGGAGGTGTTGGGCCTGGACATCTCTCCGGTTGCCATCAGCCAGGCGCGGGACCTGGCCCAGCGCAGCGGGGTTGGCGATTGCTGCCGCTTTGACGTCGCCGATCTCGACGACGGACTGCCGGCCGGGCCACCAGTCGGCGTCATCCTCTGCCACAAGTTCCGGGACCGCCGCCTCGATCGGGCGATCGTCGAGCGCCTGGCCCCGGCCGGGCTCCTGGCTATCGCCGCGCTGAGCGAAGTCGGGGCCGCGCCGGGACCGTTTCGCGCGGCGCCGGGCGAGCTGCCCGCCGCGTTCGCCGAACTGGACATTGTCGACGCCGGCGAAGGCCAGGGCTACGCGTGGTTAGTTGCGCGGGCGTGATCACCCGGCGCCGCCCTACCGGTAGTTCCTTGTGCGCGGCTCGAGCGGCGGCGATGCTCGACCCGCCGGGTTTGTGTAGTGCTCGCTGAGCGGGTCTCACCGCGACGACGCGGCCGACCGCCGGCGTTGGGTCGATGCTGTTGACGGGGATGTGACTGGTCGTCGACCGGAGCCGGAGCCCGGTAGGGGGCGACTTCACCCACCAGCGCTTGCACCGCGTGCGACGCGGCGGTCACCTGCTGGGGAGTGACTTTGATGCCGGCCTTGCGCATCAAGACCTGGGTGTCTTGGCGCTGCTCGGGCAGCACCACGGTGACGACGTCACCGGCGCTTCCCGCCCGCGCCGTGCGCCCGGAGCGGTGCAGATAGGACTTGTGCTCGGCGGGCGGGTCGATGTGCACGACGAGTTCGACCTCGTCGACGTGCACGCCCCGCGCGGCGATGTCGGTTGCCACCAGCACCCGGGCACCGCCCGAGGCAAACATCGCCAGGTTGCGCTCGCGGGCAGGCTGAGACAGGTTGCCGTGCAAGTCGACTGACGGAACTCCCGATTCGGTGAGCTGTTTGGCGAGTTTGCGGGCTTGGTGCTTCGTGCGCATGAATAGAATCCGGCGCCCGGTGCCGGAAGCGAGTCGGTGCACAAGTTCCTTCTTCGCGTCGGCATTGGCGACATGGAATATGTGATGGGTCATTTCGGGCACCGGCGAGTCGACCCCATCGACGGAGTGCAGCACCTCGTTCTGGAGGAACCGCTTGACGAGCTTGTCGACGCCGTTGTCCAGGGTCGCCGAAAACATCAGCCGCTGGCCGCCATTCGGCGTAGCGGCCAGGATCCGGGTGACGCCGGGCAGAAAGCCGAGATCGGCCATGTGATCCGCTTCGTCGATCACGGTGATCTCGACCGCCTCGAGGCTGATCAGCCGCTGCTTCATCAGATCCTCGAGCCGGCCCGGGCAGGCCACCACGATATCGACGCCGGATTTGAGTGCCACCACCTGGCGGTGTTGTGAAACGCCGCCGAAGATCGTGGTGACGCGCAGACCGCAGGCTGCTGCCAGCGGCTCAAGCGTCGCAGTGATCTGACTCGCCAGCTCACGGGTGGGCGCGAGCACCAGACCCGACGGTCGCGACGGACGCCGGTTGCTGTCGGAGAGCCGGGTGACCAGCGGGATCGAGAAGGCAAGGGTCTTTCCGCTGCCCGTTTTCCCGCGGCCGAGGACGTCGCGACCGGCCAGCGTATCGGGCAGGGTCGCAACCTGAATAGGAAATGGATCGGTAATGCCGCGAGCGGCGAGCGCACTGACGATTGGTCTGCGCACGCCGAGATCGGCAAAAGATTGGTCGGTAGTCACTTTTCGGTGCCTTTCAGGCATCGGTCATGCCGGACCGGCAACGTGGTTGTCGCGCGCGGTTCTCAGCACAAGTTGGCGAGATTGCCGGAGGGCAAAATCGATCGCCGCGAGACAAGCTAGTGCGGATGCACGGATCATCTGAACGTGGTGGGTTAGCCCGAATTTCGGGGCGGCACCAGTGGGATGAAGAAGCGTTCCACGACGTAGTTGACATCGAGCTGTGAGGCCAACATTGCTGCCAGCATAGCGCACCCGGTGGACAGCGACGAAAAAGCGGACTGTGATGTCCGTCGCTGAGTTTGATCAGGATTCGAGCCTGGCCCGCACGGCTGCCATGCGCTCTTCGAGTTCGGCCTCGTCGATCACACCACGCGCTAAGAGCGAATGCGCCAGTGCCACCAACCGGTTTTCCGGGTAAGGCAGGTCGGCATAGAGCGTCGCCGACAGGGTGTCCTCTTCGTTGCGCCGGTCGGCAAAACTGAGTACCTCTGGTCCGCAACCGCTTTGATCAAGGGCGTCACAAATGCCGTCGAGGCTCGTTTTCCACGGCGGCACTGGATTGTCGACGCCGTGTTTTGCCGCCATGCGGCTCCAGGTCTGGTTGTGTTCAACAACTTTCGCCAACGGCGTAATCGCGGAGCCCTCGGTCGATCGCAAACTTTCGGAAGTGCGCACCTGTTCGCCTCCCATAATCAGCTGCTGACCGGGTGGATGGCCGGCCGGGTTTCGGTGATCACGTTCGTGGTCACGCCGACCTTGGGCAGCGCGACACCGATCAGGCAATCGCGGGTAATGATTTCGGCCAGCTGGTCTTCGCTCCAGCCGTCGGTTCCTTCGGGGCGCACAGGCATCACCATGAACCGGTGCTTCTGGTTCGAGTCCTCGACCCGAATCTCGACCTCTTCCGGTAGGTACAGCCCGAATTCCGCGAGCACCTGGCGCGGCCAGCGCACGATGCGCCGGCGATAGTTGGGCGTCCGGTACCACTCCGGGGAATTGCCCAGGATCGGACGCGGGTAGCAGGAGCACAGCGTGCACACGATGACGTGGTGCAGGGTGGGCGTGTCCGCGAGCACGTGAAAAGCGGTGAAGTCGCTCGGGGTCCCGAATCCGGTGGGATGCAGCCAGTCGACCCCGACCTCCTTACTGGCGGCGAGCGGATCGGAGAGGGCCAACTGCTTGTAGCCGGGATCGAGCCACGCCCGGGCCACCAGCCGCGCGCCGGGGGTGGGGCCGATCTGTTCGGCGAATTCGGTGAAGCGCCGATGATCCTCGGCGGTGAAAATCCCCTTTTCGATGCACAATTCGCGCAATGCGATCTCGAGGACTTCGAAGTCGGTGACCTCGTCCACCATGGGCGCGGCGGTGCGATCGTGGTCGTGATCGGTGGGTTGGCCGGGCATGCGGAGGTCCTTTCGGCAAGTCGGTGAACGAATGCTCGTGGCTAGCCGGCGGCTTCGAGCCACCGCTCGGGGATCTCGGTCTGCAGCGTGTCGTTGCCCGGCCCGGTGTACCCGTGCCATAGCTCGGAGAGGTTGAACCGAACGATGTAGAACCACTCGGGCTTCAGGTCAGGACCATCCCAGGTCTCGTCCTCGGCGGCGGGGCTTTCATACGACACTTTCGCGATCTCGCCCGTCGCGCCCCGCACGTATTCCTGGGTGCGGGTATAGAACAGGACAGGCAACTCTCGCACCACGACCTTGTCGCCGACGTTGAATTTCGGGTCGCCGGCCTGTCCGGCGAACACTTGCGGGTCGCCTTTTCCGGCAGCATGCCGGTGGTGGCGGTTGCGGTTCACCTTGGACGGGTCGCCCTCGAATTTTGGCTTGGCTTCCAACGGTTTACCTTGCAGGCCGCCGTCGTAGCGGGCCCGCACCTCGGCCGTGCGCTCCGCCAATTCGCTCAGCCCGATGTGGTGTTTCTCGACCAGGACGCGCGCGACCGCCAGCAGCCACCGCCCGTAGTACGGAAGCCCGAGATAGATCGTGCGGCCCAGGTCGACGTTGCCCATCCGGCGTCGCTCCTCCGACAACCAGATACCGCGCCAGCCGAGAACCTCGCACGTGACGTAGGTGTTCTCTTCCCATATCTCGTACTGCTTGTTTTCGAATTCGAGCGGGGCATCCGGCTCGCCGCCGACGTCATGCGGCGTTTTGACGTAGGCGCTGAATCGGTCGTGGTCAATGAGATCGGGTGTGGGCGCGTCCGGGAGCTCAGGGTAGGAAGACTTAAGGCGGGCGAGCAGGTCCAGACGTGCGACACGCTCCACCGGAGTCGTCATCGGTGCTCCATTCGTTGGGGCGGTGGCCGCCGCCGCAAATTGCCTTTGGTGGCGGAATCAAGGGCTCCGAATACACTCCACTCCTGCCGTTAACTTCGCGCAACCGCCAACCGAATTCCGGGACGCAAAGTGCGCGCGCCTTCGGGGTTTCGGGCATGCCGCCGTCCGGTACTGTCACCAAGATGGAGCGGCGCGTGCTCGAAGCGATCATCTATGAACGCGAACCGCCGATTGCGCGGATCATCTTGAATCGGGTCGACAAGGCCAATACCAAGGACGCGGTATTGGTCACCGAAGTCGACAACTGCCTGCACGAGGCCGACCGCGACAACGAGATCAAGGTCGTCATCCTCAAGGCCAACGGCAAAGGCTTCTGCGGCGGGCACGTGGCCCGCTGGGGCCCGGACGAGAACCCCTACCCGGACTTCGGAAACACCTTCGAGGACCTGTACAAGGGGACGGCCGACCTGTTTCTGTGGCCCACCCTGTATCTGTGGGAGTTTCCCAAGCCGACGATCTCTCAGATCCACGGCTACTGCATGGGCGGCGGGATCTATCTCGGCCTGCTGACCGATTTTTGTGTGGCATCCGAGGATGCGTATTTCCAGATGCCGCTTGCCCAGAGCCTCGGCGAACCCGGCGGGCACACCATGATCGAGCCGTGGTTGCTGATGAACTGGCACCGCACGATGGACTGGCTGCTGCTGGCGCCCACCCTGTCCGCGCGGGAGGCGCTCGACTGGGGTCTGCTCAATAGGGTTGTGCCGCGCGAAGACCTGGAAGACACCGTCGAAGAGATGGCCCGCAAGATCTCCCAGATCCCATTGACCACGCTGATGGCGGTGAAGAACAACGTGAAGCGGGCCTGGGAACTGATGGGAATGCGGGTCCACCTCCAGGTCAGCCACATCTTGACCAACATGGTGGGCGCCGCCTCCGATGTGCAGGCGCGACGGGCCGAACTCATGCAATCCGGCATGAAGCCACGCGATTTCGTGGGCCGCGACGAGAGTTCTTAGCGCGAGCAGACGCAAAAGCCCCCAAAACCCGGCGGTTTTGGGGCTTTTGCGTCTGCTCGCCCCTGTAGCGGGGACTAGCGCCTCATCTCGCCGGCGATCCTGCGCCCGGCGGCGTGCCGCGCGGCGACGTAACCGAACACCATCGAGCTGGCGATGCTCGCACCGGCGCCCGGATACGTGCGCCCCATCACCGTCGCGGTGGTGTTGCCGGTGGCGTAGAGGCCGTCGATCACCAGGTCCTGCTCGTCCAGGACCTGCGCGTGCTCGTTGGTGACCACACCCCCGCACGTCCCGACGTCGGCCGGTAAGACCCTGGTGGCGTAGTAGGGCGCGCGGTCGAGCGGGCCGACGGCGGCGTTTGGCCGATAGCCGGGATCGCCGAGACAGTCGTTGTAGGCCGACTGCCCGCGCCCGAAGTCGGGGTCCAGACCCTTGGCGGCGAACCGGTTGAATCGCTGGATCGTTTGTGCCAACTCGTCGGCGGGAAGGTCGATCTGGCGGGCGAGCTCGGCGATGGTGTCGCCGCGTTTGACCGCGCCGCTCTCGATGAGTTCCGGCGGCAGGTTTTGTTTCCGCTTGAACGGGTTCGTGCTGGTGACATACCTGCCCACGTAGCCGTCGTCGAAAATCATCCAGCAGGGCACCGCCTTGTTGGCGTACATCGCCTTGCCGACCTCGACGTAGGAGTTCGACTCGTTGCAGAATCGCCGGCCGGTCCCATCGACGTAGATGGCACCGGGACGCTGCCGGCCCGAGCCGAGCGAGGCGGCCGCGGCGCCGCCGTTGGCGATGAAAACGGAAGGCAGCCACCAGGCTTCGTCGAGCAGGTCGGTCTTGGCGCCCAGCCGCATGGCGGCCTGCAGCACCTCGCCGGTGTCCCCGGCGTTGGCGATCGACCACTGCGCCTCGTTGGGTTGGTCGCCGCTGTACTGGCGGCGCATCTCCTTGTTGTGGCCGAACCCGCCGGCGGCCAGCAGGACACCCTTCCGCGCCTCCACGGTCAGCGACACGCCGCCGTGAGAGACCCGCGCCCCAACGACCCGGCCGTCTTCGACTATGAGGTCTTCCACCGCGGCGTTGGTCCACACCGGGGGCTGCCCGTCACCCAATTCGATGAGCGCCTTGAGCATCTGGGCGATCAGCGAGGCGCCGTTGGTGAGGATGTGACGACGGCGGATCCGCGCGGCCGCGGTGCGCAGGAACACCCGGGTCGCCACGGCGAACGCCCGCGTCGACCGGTTGTAGTACTGAACCGAACGCAACTCGTTGGTCAGGACCACGAATCCGTAGTTCTTGGCCAGCGGCGGCTGCACCTTGTCGCTCCAGCCGCCCAGCTCCGCGGCATCGAAGGGGATGCCTTCGACGGCGCGGCCGGACTCGTTGCCGCCCTTGTGATTCGGGTAGTAGTCGCTCCATCCGGCACACCGGATCAGCCGGACGCCTTTGCGGATGAGGAAATTGATCATTTCGTAGCCCGCGGTGAGGAACATTTCGCGGCGCGCGGGTGAGGAAGGCGCGCCGATATCGCCGACCACGTCGGCCAGGTAGGCCAGGCCGTCTTCGTGCGAGTCCGCGATGCCCTCGGCCCGCATCAAGGGGTTGTTGGGCAGCCAGACGATGCCACCCGAGAGCCCCGTCGAGCCCCCGACCAGCGCCTGCTTCTCGATGATCAGCGGCTCGAGCCCGCAGTCGATTGCGGCCAGCCCGGCCACCATGCCGCCGCCGCCGCTGCCCGCGATGAGCAGGTCGACGGAGCGGTCCCACCGGGTGCTCATCGCGCCTCCGGGTTTAATCCGAGGTCGGCGACCGGCACGTCGATGGTGGTGTTGGTCTTCTGGATCGCGGGCACCAGCGCGTCGTACGGCAAGCCCGCCAGGAAGCCGTCGACGACGCGTTCGAAGTTCGAGATCAGCCCTTCGATCTGGTCCGACAGTCGCATGTATTCAAACCCCTTGGAGTGCAGGCCTTTCTGCTGCCGCGGCAGGTTGGAGAAGTCCTGTGCCGGGATGGGCGGCCAGCGCGGATCGTCGGGCGCCATCGGTTCCGGCGGCTGGGGTTTGCCGGCGGACAGGTCGGAGGGGAACCGGGTGAGGGACCAGATTTCGAACAGGGTTTCCTCGGGCCCCAGCGGGCGGATCCGGTACGACGAGGCGCTGCTGTAGGTGGGCAGGATGAAGTGGTGCGGGAAGCAGAACCCGATGGCGTCGGTGATCCCGCGGCGGACCAGGTCGTTGAGGTCGGGCATGTCGCTGCCCCGGGCCCGATGCCAGCCGACGACCGCGTCGTTGAGGGCGCTGCGCCAGGCGACCATCGCCTCGGCCGGATCGGCGGGCAGCTCGATGCTCTGCAGGCCCTCGGCGACGCGGATGTCGTTCTCGTGGGTCATACCGCCCATGCCCTCGCCGAGGGTGCGCATGAAGTACAGGCTGGTCGCGACGACGGGATGCACCGCGGCCGGGGGCTCCCCGCTCTGCGCGCCGGGCAGCAGCTGGGGGTGGGTTTGCGGGACGTGGTAGCCCTCCATGAACGCCGCGGTGGCCAGCTTCCAATTCACCGGCAGCCGGCACGATTGCCACCACTCGACGCGCAATGATTCGACCTTCCACGCGTCATAGATCGACGCGAACGGTTCCATGCAGTCCCGCAGGGCCGGGGCGTCGTCGTCGAGGTTGATCCACGCGCACCCGCCCCAGAGCTCGCACCTCACCGGGACGAGTTGCAGATCCTCCGGACGCAGGTTCTCCTGGGCGAACGCCTCGGGTCGCAGCACGAAGGTGTTGTGCCCATCGATGCCCCAGCACCACCCGTGGAACGGGCAGACGAAGGTGCGGCGAGAACCGTTGCCCTCCACCAGCTTTACCCCGCGATGGCGGCACGCGTTGTGGTAGGCCCGGACGTTCTGGCCGTCGACCCGCACCACGATGATCGATTCGTCGAGGATCTCGTACTCCACGAAGTCGCCGACCCTGGGGATCTCCTCGAGACGGCAGGCCATCTGCCACACGCGCGGCCAGAACATCTCCGCCTCGAGCGCGTAGAACTCCGGGTCGTAGTACCGCTGCTTGGGAATGCGATCGGGCGTCTGAACCGCCCACGGCACCGGTAGGGGTGTCCAGTTCACGGTGTTCTTGCTGGGTCGTATCGACCGCGTGTCTAGAGCCATCTTCGCCATCCTTGTGTCAGCTCATACGATCCGTGATGCCCGTCCTTGCCAGTAACGTTCGCGGATGCGCCGCTTGTACAGCTTTCCGTTGGGGTCGCGGGGCAACTCCGGTTCGAATTCGACTGTGCGCGGGCACTTATAGCCGGCCAGGTGGGCCCGGCAGTAGACGATGAGCTCGGCCTCGAGGCCGGGCCCGGGCGCGACGCCGTCGACCGGTTGCACGACGGCCTTGACCTCCTCGCCGAACTCGTCGTTCGGCACGCCGAACACCGCGGCGTCGACGAGCTTGGGGTGCATGACCAGCAGGTTCTCCGCCTCCTGGGGGTAGATGTTCACCCCGCCCGAGACAATCATGAACGTTGATCGGTCCGTGAGGTAGAGGTATCCGTCCGCGTCGACATAACCCATGTCGCCGAGCGACCGCCAGCCCCGGTCGTTGTAGACTGACGCGGTTTTGGCGGGGTCCTTGAAGTACTCGAAATCGGGCCCGCCCTCGAAGAACAATTCGCCGGACTCGCCCACCGGAAGCTCGACCCCGTCGTCGCCAACCACGTGAACGGGGCTGAACGGCTTGCCCACCGAACCGGGATGGGCGAGCCACTCCTCGGGGCCGATCGTGGTCCCGGCGAATCCCTCCGTGCCACCGTAATATTCGTGAATGATGGGTCCGAACCACTCCATCATCCGCTGCTTGACGGCCACCGGGCACGGGGCCGCCGCGTGGATCACGCAGCGCAGGCTTGACACGTCATACTTTCGCCGCACCTCCTCGGGCAGCTTGAGCATCCGCACGAACATCGTCGGCACGAATTGGGCGTGCGCGACGCGATGGGTCTCGATCAACCGCAGCACGGCCTCCGCGTCGAACTTGCGCATCAGGATCGAGGCGGCGCCGACGCGATGCACCGCCATGCTGTAGTTCACGCCCGCCGCGTGATACAGCGGTGCGGGGGAGAGGTAGACGCTGGACCGGTCCATCCCGTACTTGTGGATCAGCGCCATCTCCAGGACCGCCTGCGCCCACGACCCGTTGCCGTCGGCCGGCAGCGACCGCCGAACGGCCTTGGGCCGTCCCGTGGTGCCCGACGAATAGAGCATCTCCGAACCGTCCGACAACGGCGGGGCGTCGCCCGCCGCCGCCAGGGCGCCCTCGTACGAGCGCCAGCCGGGCAGGTCGCCCCCAACAGATAGGTGGACGGCGACGCGTGCGTTGGCCCCGCGGAGGTGTGCGGCGAGGCCGGCCGTGGAAGCCTCTGCCGCGTCCACAAACACCGCCTTCGCGTCGGAGTCGTCGATGACGTAGGCAACCTCGTCGGGGGTGAAGTGGGTGTTGACGGCGGTGTAGTAGAGCCCGGAAAGCTGGCAGGCCCAGGTGATTTCGAAGAACTCGGGCCGGTTCGGCAGCACCAGCGCCACGCCGTCGCCGCGCCGCAGCCCGGCCTCGTGCAGTATGGCTGCGACCCGTTGGCTTCTGGCATACAGATCGCCGAACGAGATGATGTCGCCCTCCGCGAGGATGAGGGCCGGCGACGCCGCGGCGGTTTTCGCGTGGTCGGCGATGTTCACGAGCGGACCTGCGAACGGCTCAAGTCGCCGCCGCGCCGTCGGTGGACGAGGCGGCCGCGGCCGCCTGGCGGCGGGCCTGCTCGGACGGCAGCACCTTGTCTTTGAACACCGTCTGAATCAGCTCTTGCACGTCCTTGCTGAGCGACGCGAGTGCGACGAGGTCGTTGGAGCTCTGCCAGTGCACCCGCATGCCCATCAGCTCCCAGGCGCGCTTGAGGTTGGCCTTGGTGGCCAGCAGCGTCGTCATCGGCGCCTGGGCGATGTGGCGGGCGATGGCCTCCACCCGGTCGTTGAGTTGCTCCCGCGGAACGACCTCGTTGACCAGACCGACCTCCAGCGCCTTCTTCGCGTCGATGACCTCGGCGAGGTACAGGTAGTACGCCGCTCGCCGCCAGTTCATGAAAACCCATGGCTCGATTGAGCATTCCCCGGACGGCATGCCGAAGCCCTGCAGCGGCGGGTAGGAGAAGTACGCGTCCTCGGAGGCGATGACGATGTCGGTGGTCAGCCCGTAGTGGGTGCCCCCGCCAACGCAGTAACCGTGCACCTGCGCGATGGTCGGCTTGGAGAACTCCCACAGGTTCAGGACGGGCTTGACGAACAGGTCGGTCTGCGGCTTCCACGGGGTGCCCATCACCTTCGCGGCCTCGACGAACGCCGGATAGTCGACGGCGTTGTTGCCGATGGCGTGCCCGGAGCAGAAGCCCTTGCCGTTGGCCTTGAGGACCAACACCTTGATGTCGTAATCGCGGTCCGCGTCCAGCAGCGCGGCGTCGACTTCTTCGGCCAGCTTCTGGTCCTGGGCGTTGGCCTTCTCGGGCCAGTTGAGCGTGACGCGCGCGATCGGACCTTCCTTTTCGTAGATGATTCTCTCGCGGGTCTCGTTGAGATCCATGTGTGCGTACCTTTCTTATGGCGTAATGACGCCGATTTCGGCGCCGATGTCGTAGGTGGTCCCGACCTGTCCGCTCCACCGCACGGTGCCCGAGGCACCGGCTTCGATTTCCTGCTCCACCTTCTCGGTGGCGATCACATAGATCGGCGTGCCCTCCTCGACGCGCTCGCCGGCGTCGACGAGAAGGCCGGTGAGCTCGGCTTCCGAGACGGCCACCGACACACGCGGAATGCGAATAACGAAGTCAGCCATGCACTTTGGCCTTCCCGGCCCTTTCGAAAGTGCGCTGAGCCGCTGCGACGATGCGTGCCGGCGAGGGGTACATCTGCGCCTCGAGCGCGGCCGCCGCCGGGTTGGGGACGAACCGTGCGGCCACGCGCTCGACGGGGGCGGCCAGCTCGCCGAACAATTCGGATTGCAGGATCGCGGCGATCTCGGCTCCCGGGCCGGCGAATTGGACCGCGTCGTGGACGACCACGACCCTTCCGGTGCGGCGGGCGGATTCGACGATGGTCTCGACGTCGAGGGGCACCAGCGTGCGCAAATCGACGACCTCCGCGCTGACACCCTGTTCGGCCAGCGCGTCCGCCGCCGCGAGCGCATCGTGTACGGGGCGTCCGTAGGCGATCACCGTCACGTCGCTGCCCGGTCGCTTGATGTCGGCCTGGCCCAGGGGAATTGAAAACCCGGGGTCGAGCGGGACGGGTCCCTTCTTGCCTTGCAGCCGGATCGTCTCGATGAACAGGCAGGGGTCCTCGTCGAAGATCGCCGATGTGAGGAGCCCTTTCCCGTCGCGCGGGGTGGACGGCACGATCACCTTCATGCCGGGGATGTGCATGAACCACGCCTCCAGGCTCTGCGAGTGCGTGGCGCCGGTGGCCAGCCCGGCGTAGACCTGGGTGCGGATGGTGACCGGCGCCGTGGTTCGGCCGGCGGTCATGAACCGCAATTTGGCGGCGTTGTTGATCAGCTGGTCGGCCGCGATGCCGATGAAGTCCATGATCATGATCTCGGCCACGGGCAGCATCCCGTCTATCGCGGCACCGATCGCGGCGCCGACGATCCCGGCTTCCGAGATGGGCGTGTCCAGCACCCGTTCGTGGCCGTACTTCGTCGACAGCCCCGCGGTCGGTCCGGACGCGCCGGGATCGGCAATGTCCTCACCGAGCAAGAACACTCGGTCGTCGGCGCCCAGCGCCTCGTCGAGCGCGAGGTTCAGCGCCTCGCGCATCGTCATCTCCTTTTCGTCCATATCTCACACCGGGTACTTGATCGAAGTTGCGTACACGTCCTGGTCGAGCTCGTCGATGGACGGGGAATCCGCGCCCATCACCGTGGCCAGCGCGGTCTCCACCGTCGTCAGAGCCTGGGCGTCGATGCGGTCAAGTTCGTCGGCACTGCAGATGCCGGCGTCTGCGAGGTGGTCGCGGAACCGCGGCACCGGGTCGGCCGCCATGGCCGCGGCCAGCTGCTCCTTGGGGATGTACGGCATCCGGTCACCGAAGTAGTGGCCGCGGAAGCGGAACGTCACGCACTCGATGAACGTGGGGCCGCTACCCGCGCGGGCCCGGTCCAGCGCCTCGTCGAGCGCCGACTTCACCGCCAGCGGGTCGTTGCCGTCGACGCGCACACCGGGCATGCCGTAGCCGGCCGCCCGTTCGGCGACGTGCTCGAGCTTCATCGTGTCCGAGGTCGGCGTCATCTCGGCGAAGAGATTGTTCTGGCACACAAACACGAGCGGCAGATCCCAGAGCGCGGCCATGTTGGCCGCCTCGTGGAACGAGCCGGTGTTCGTCGCACCGTCGCCGAAGCTGACCACCGTGACGCGGTCGAGGCCCTTGCGTTTGCCCGCCATCGCCAACCCGACGGCCACCGGCGGTCCGGCCCCGACGATCCCGGTCGAGAGCATGACGCCCTTGTCGGGCTTGGCGATGTGCATGGTGCCGCCCTTGCCCCGGCTCGCGCCGACGGTGCGTCCCATCATCTCGCCGTAGATCTCTTCGAGCGGGACGCCCTTGCCGATCAGATCGTGCAGCCCGCGGTAGGTGGTCACCAACTGGTCGTCGGGCCGCAGCGTCACCCCCATCGCGGCGGCGATGGCCTCCTGGCCGCGCGACGGCCAGTACACGCACATGAATTCGCCGGTGCCGATGCCTTTGGAAAGGCGATCGTCTGCCGCTTTCATCAGGACCATCAGTTCGTAGAGGCGACGTTCAACGTCTGTCGCGGATCGACCGTCGCTCACCAAGTCCCTCCAATACCGTTGCACCCCAGCATGATTACCGCCGCCGCTCTCACCCGCCCGACCACGGCTTGACCTTGAGGAAGCCGCCCCCGTCCACCCGGAGCTGCTGGCCCGTGATGTAGCGCGCCGCGTCGGAGGCCAGGAACAGCACGGCCTCGCTGATGTCCTCGGGTTCGACGTAGGGGATGGGCATCGCCTGAACCACGGGGAAGACGGGTTCGGCGTCCTCGCGGGTCGGTTCCTTCAGATCAGGCCGGAACGCGCGGTACATCGGTGCGCTGTGCAACATGTCGGTGTTCACATTCGTCGGATGCACCGCGTTCATCCGGATCGAGAACTTGGCCAGCGCCAGGGCGAAGTCGTTGACGTAGTGTGCCGCAGCAATTTTCGCGAACGCGTAGCCGGCGCCGCCGGGGCCGCCGTCGATCCCGGTGGTGTTCATCGACGACATGAAGGCCGCATTCGACCCGATCACGATGATCGACGCGCCGGCTTGCAGATGCTTGAGGCTCGCGTGTACCAGGTTGAGCACGCCGACCAGGTCGACGTCCACGGCATCGGCGAACGCCTGCGGCGGAAGGCCCGCGGTGAGCGGGCAGATGCCGGCATTGGCCACCACGACGTCGAGATGCCCGAACTCGGCCACGCCCTGATCGATCGCGGCGGCCAGGGCCACCCGGTCGCGCACGTCGGCGATCGCCGTGAACGCGCGCTGCCCCTCCTTTTCGACCAGCCGCGCCGTCTCGTCAAGATCCTCCGGCCGGGCCAGCGGGTACTCATTGGTTTCGATGTCCGCGCAGAGATCCACCGCGATGATGTCGGCACCTTCCGCGGCCAGTAGCCGCGCATGCGAACGTCCCTGACCGCGCGCGGCCCCGCTGATCACGGCCACCTTGCCCGTCACCCTGCCCATATCCCGTCCTTTGCCCCGGTGCCTAACCCTGCGACCCTGGTTGGGGGCCAAAGCTATTCGCTACCAAAGACGTCGGAAATCCGGGCCGGACGGGCGGACGCGGGAGGCCACGGCGCGCGCTCACCGCATCGCGCAGGTGGAGCGAACCAAGGGTCGGCTCCATCGCATCTCTTCCACGAAAACTGCGCGTGGCCGCAGCCGGGCTATCGATATCCCTTAGAGTAGCTAGAATACTTAAAATAGCAAGAAAGACGACCAAGGGGGTTGCCTTGTCCGGCGTGCACGAGGGTGTCCTGCAAGGTGTCCGGGTGGTCGAGTTGGCGTCGTGGACCTATGTGCCGTCGGCCGGGGCCGCCCTATCCGACTGGGGCGCCGACGTGATCAAGGTGGAAGGCGTCACCACGGGGGATCCTGGGCGCGCGCTGGTGGTCGGTGGCTTCACTCGCGAAGCGGCTCGCCCGGACGCCGACTTCATCCTCGAGTTGGGCAATCGCGGCAAGCGCAGCATCGCCATCGACATCAAGTCCGAGATGGGCCGCGACTTGTTCGGCCGCTTGTTGGCCAGTGCGGATGTGTTCCTGACCAATTGGCTGCCCGGCGCGCTCGAGCGGGCCCGGCTCACCGTCGACGACATCCGCGGGTTCAACCCGAAGATCATCATCGCGCGCGGCACCGGGCTGGGGGTCCGGGGCCCGGACCGGGATCGAGGCGGGTTCGACGCCGCCACGTATTTGGCGCGCGGCGGGGTGGCGTACACGCTCACGCCGTTCGGCACCGATACCCCGGCGGTCCAGGGCCCGGGGTTCGGTGACCTGCAGGGCGGGGCGACGCTGGCCGGCGGCGTGTGTGCCGCGTTGTTCCACCGGGAGCGGACCGGCAAACCCACGATCGTGGATTCCTCGCTGCTGGCACAAGCGATGTGGGCTATCGCGCCGTCGATTTCGGCGGCCGATTTCTTCGACATCGACGGCATTCCGGGCGCTCCGCCCGGGCTGGCCATCAATCCCCTGGTGAACCGGTACAAAACCAAGGACGGCAGGTGGATTCAGCTGGTCTTCTTGCAGCCCGACAAGTTCTGGGCCGGCTTCTGTGAGCGAATGGGTCTGGCGGAGTTGGCGGCCGACGAGCGGTTTGTGCCGTCGAGCAACCTGATAGCCAACGCCGCCGCGGCGACCGAGATCGTCGCGAACGCCTTTGCCCGCCATGACCTTGCGCATTGGCGGAAGGTGCTGGAAGACGAGCCCGGCGTGTGGGGCGCCCTCGCGACGCCGCGGGAGACCCTCAACGACCCGCAGGTCGAACCCAATGGGTACGTGGTGACAAACGTCGACGACCATGGGGAGAAGTACCGGATCGTCGCGGCGCCCGTTCAATTCGACGAGACACCGCCGGCGCCCGCCCGCGCCCCGGAACATGGGCAGCACACCGAAGAGATTCTGCTCGAGCTGGACGTCGACTGGGACGACATCGCCCGGGCGAAGGACCGCAGGGCCATCCTCTGAGGTCGCACCGCACGGGCGCGTGGCTTTGCGCCGAGCGTGCATCCATTGCGAGCATCCGCGAATTTTTTCGGCGTGAGTACACGCTGGGCGCCGCGATGCCGCCCGAATAATGTGAAGGCGTCTTCTTGATGTCGGCGGCGGGCTCCGCGTGACAACAGATACCCTATGGGGTATCTTGCACATGCGTCGATCGATACCCCCTCGGGTAGCGCTGGGAGTACTTAGAGAGACGGAGGATCCAGTGATTGGTGATCAGGACAGCACCGCGGCGGTGCTCAACCGGCTGCGCCGCGCCCAGGGGCAACTTGCCGGGGTGATCTCGATGATCGAGCAGGGTCGCGACTGCAAGGACGTCGTCACCCAGCTCGCCGCGGTATCGCGCGCCCTCGACCGCGCCGGGTTCAAGATCGTCGCGACCGGATTGAAGGAGTGCGTCACGGGTGCAACCGCGGACGGTGCGGCACCGCTGAGCGAGGCCGAGCTGGAGAAGCTGTTTCTGGCGCTCGCGTAAGTGGCCCGAGCGGTATCCGGGCACGAATGGAAGGAGTCATGATGAACATCGCAATTGCGACGCGGCTGCACACCTCTTTCGAGGACGCGGTCGCGCGGACCCGCGAGGCGCTCGCGGAGCAGGGCTTTGGGGTACTCACCGAAATCGACGTGCAGGCCACGCTGAAAGCCAAACTCGGTCAGGACATGGAGGACTACCTGATCCTCGGCGCCTGCAACCCGCCGCTGGCGCATCGCGCCGTGCAGGCAAACCGCCAGATCGGCTTGCTGCTGCCCTGCAACGTCGTCGTGCGCAGCGACCCCGAAGATGCCGGCACGGTGCTCGTCGAGGCGATGAATCCCGGACTGCTGGTTGAGGTCACCGGCGAGCCGGAATTGCGCCCGGTGGCCGAAGAGGTCGCGGCCAGGCTGAATGCGGCCATCGACTCGCTCGAGAGTCGCTCAAGCGCGGTTCCCCGATGACCGCCGCCGAGTAGGCCGACATGTCAGACCAACGGCATCATCACGACCTGCAAGACTTGCTGCCTCAGCATCGTGAGCTCCGCAAGCAAATACCCGAGGTGTGCACGAGGTGCCCATGCCACTACGAAGCCATGGTGGCCGGCTTCGATGAAGTCCTAGCTCTAGCAGGCTGATTCGTTAACCACAGCTCGCTGGTCCCGAAACGGTTACAAGGACATATCGATTACAGCGGCGGTCTGGCACAACGCCTTCGATCGACAAATCATGGCAGAGGGCGCCTTTAGGGAATCAAGGCGCGACGATGCGTACCGCACGGGATTCCGTTCCGCCACGGGTGTGGCGGATTTCGTTCGGGCGCAACAGGAGGTATCGACAGGATGATGGAGCACGGCCCGAACTCTGGCCGCATTCTCGACACCGCTCGGGGGATCCTGATCGGATTACGCCGATGCCCTTCGCATGCCGCTTTCGATGAATTGCATAGCGCGGCACTGCGTCACAGGGTGCCGGTATTCGCCATGGCATGGGCGCTCGTCCACCTGG
>NZ_JAOPWB010000202.1 GCF_025965855.1 Mycobacterium sp.
AAGCGCGAACCGATCGGAGACTGGTTCTCAGAACCGGAAAACGCGTACGTGCCGAGGCTGGTCCGGCCATACGCGCTGACGAGAGGCCGTACCTACTCTGGTGTCGAACTGGCACTCGAGGCTCCGGTCGAAGCGCTCAACACCACAGCGAAGCCGCCGCGCTGGCCGAGAAACGATGTGCGGGGCCAGGTCCTGACGTTGTGCGTGAATAGCCCCTCCGTCGCAGAGATCGCCGCTCGTCTGTCCTTGCCGCTCGGCGTGACGCGGGTCCTAGTCGGCGACCTAGTGAAACAGGGCTATTTGCGGGTGCACGCCACCCTCGATGACTCGATGACAATCGACGAACGACGTGAACTGACAAGAAGGACCCTGCAAGGCCTACGAGCACTCTGAGCGGCGGGGCGCCGGCCCCGACGAAGATCGTCATCTCCCCTGGCTTGAGCCTTGCGCGGCGAATTCCATTGGGTCGACGAACTTGGTCTTAAGAATCGGTGGATGTGTGCACGCCGACTCGACGGTCGCACTGACCACTCACAGCTTCCGCAAGCCCGTCGCCACTCTCATCGACGATGAAGGCCTGTCAGCCGGGATCGGCGCCGATCATCTCGGGCACAGTCGCGTCAGCATGACCCAGGACCGCAACATGACTCGCGGCCGCATTCACACCCAGGTGGCCGACCTGCTGGGTCGCACGGTCCGCATCAACGATGAATAACCGATGACGTCAAAAATATGATCTTGAAAAACAACCTCTGAAGTGGGGCGGGCGGGACTCGAACCCGCGACCAACGGATTATGAGTCCGCGGCTCTAACCAACTGAGCTACCGCCCCTAATGCGCACCTATGGTGCCACGACACCCCAACCAAGCCCCACGCCACCGTCAGCTGAACACCGTCTGACCATCGGTGTCGAGCAGGTAGCGTTCGGTGCCCTGCTCGACTCGCGGGGCGTCGGCGCCCAGCGATACAGCAATTTTATTGCTGGCGTTGCGCATGACGTCGAAGGTGAGCTCCACGGCCTCCGCCTCGGAGAACCGGGAGCGCACCTCGGCGACATCGTCGGCGACGAGGTGCGCAGGGGTCCAAATTAACCCATCTGTGTAGCGCAGCGCTGCTTTAGCGCGCTGGGTCAACACCGGCGAGTCCTCATAACGCTCGATGTCGGCGTACAGCTCCTCCGTGCCGCCGGCCTCCAGTGCCGTGCCCTCACGCAACGACTTGCACAGGCGGCAGTTGTGCTGCGCGGCGCCCCGCAGCCGGACCAGCTCGGAGGTGACCGGGTCCAGCGTGCGCATCCGGGCCACGTCGGGCAGGAACTCGTTGAACACCAAATCCGACGGCTCGGTGACGCGATCCCAGGTGATCGGGCCGTTCACCCACCGGAGGCAACCCGCGCCGACGCCCAGCGCCTCCAGCCCGGCCCGCACCCGCGGAACGAAGTCGGCGATGTACATCTGCACCACGACATCAAACGTGCGGTCCCCCAACTGTTTCCACAATCGCGAGCGTTGCTCGGCGGTGATCGCCGAGACATCGGCGCTGAACTGCTCGGCGAACTCGGCCACGACGGCCTCGGCCTCCGATGCGGGCTCGCCAACGTCGACGCAGGCGGGCAAGGGCGGCAACGACAACGTCTGCGCACACACTCGCCGGACCAGGGCCGTGATGCGTCCGTCGCCCGGGGTTAACGCCACCAATTGCGTCAGCATTTATCACACGCTAGGACGCGCTCAGCTGCAAGGCAATCAGCTATTGCGCCTGGCTCACCGACGACATGTAGAAGTCAGGTATCCGCAGCGACGGCATGGCCGCCCGGGTGGCCCAGTCACCCCATTCGCGCGGCAGGGTTTTCTCGCTCACGCCGGCCTCGGTGGCCCGCCGCAGCAGGTCCAGCGGGCTCTCGTTGAAGCGGAAGTTGTTGACCGCCGCGGTCACCTCGCCGTCCTCGACGAGGTAGACGCCGTCGCGGGTCAGTCCGGTCAACAGCAGCGTGGTGGGGTCGACCTCGCGGATGTACCACAGGGTGGTGAGCAGCAGGCCACGCTCGGTGGCTGCGATCATGTCGGCGGGCTCGGCGGACCCGCCGGTCATCACCAGGTTGTCGGCGGCGACCGCGACCTTGGCACCGAACTTGGCGGCCGTGGCCCGCGGGTAGGCCAGCGCATTGATCACCCCGTTGCGGATCCAGTCCACCTGGGCGATCTCCATGCCGTTGTCGAACACCGACACCGTCTCGGAGGAGTAGCTGACCGCGACGAACGGTGTGCACGCCAGGCCCGGCGCCATCGGGTCGGAGAACAGCGTCAGCGGCAAATCGGTCAGCCGCTCCCCCACCCGTGTCCCGCCGCCGGGCGCCGAAAGCGCGGTGCGGCCCTCCTGCGCGCCACGGCCGGACATCGACCAGGCCAGGTAGATCATCATGTCGGCCACCGTCGACGGCGGCATGATCGTCTCGTAACGGCCCGCGGGTAGCTCGACGCTGCGCTCGGCCCAGCCCAGCCTCGTCGACAACTGCTCGAGCAGCGAATCCGTAGGCACGTCAGCGAAGTCGGCGGCGCCGATGCCCGCCCAGGCGCTGGCGTCGCCGCGTTTGGCGTTGATCTCCACCGCGCCGTTGGGCTGGCTGTAGCGCCGGCGCAGGCCGGTCGATGACGCGAGGAATGTCGTCGAAACGCTGTGGTGGGCAAAGCCGTACAACCGGTCGGCGCCGCGGAAGCCCCGGCTCAGCGAGTCGGCGACGTCGGCGAACACCAGGGGTCCGGTGCCGGGCACCGGCGCGTCCCAGTCGGCGGGCTCCCCGTTATCCGCAAGCAGCGGCGCGGCATCACCGGCCTCCGGCGCCGAGCGGGCCGCCTCCTGGGAGGCCGCCACCAAACCGGGAATCACCCGCGGATCCACCTCGGCGGAGACCATCGTGCCGATGTGCGCGCTGTCCCCTTGCCACACAACGGAAATCACGGTGATGCTGCGGCTGAGTGAAACCCCGTTGGTGGTCATGGAATTGCCCGCCCAGCGCAGAGTCGCCTCGACCTTGTCGGTGACCAGCACCATGGTCTCGCTGGCGCCGCCGAGCTTGGCCGCCTCTTCCAGGACGATGTTGACGACGTGCTGCGGGGTGATCATCGGCCGCCCTCGTTGACCGTGTTGAGCACGTTGACGCCCCTGAACAGCGCCGAGGGACAGCCGTGGCTGACCGGGGCGACCTGTCCGGGCTGGGCCTTGCCGCAGTTGAACGCACCGCCCAGCCGCCAGGTCGACGGGCCGCCGACGGCTTCCATGGAGTTCCAGAAATCGGTGGTGGTGGCCTGGTAGGCGACATCGCGCAACTGGCCGTCCAGCCGGCCGTCGCGGATGCGAAAGAACCGCTGCCCGGTGAACTGAAAGTTGTAGCGCTGCATGTCGATCGACCACGACTTGTCGCCGACGATGTAGATGCCGTCCTCGACGCGGCCGATCAAATCCGCGGTACTGATCTCCTCGGGGGCCGGCTGCAGCGACACGTTGGCCATCCGCTGTATCGGCACGTGATGCGGCGAATCGGCATACGAGCATCCATTGGAACGCGGCTGCCCCAGCCGCCGCGCGAACACCCGGTCGAGCTGGTAGCCGACGAATATCCCGTCGCGCACCAGATCCCAGCTTTGCGCGGCCACGCCCTCGTCGTCGAAGCCGATGCTGGCCAAGCCGAATTCGAGGGTGCGGTCGGCGGTCACGTTCATCACCGGCGAGCCATAGCGCATGGTGCCGAGCTTGTCGGGGGTGGCAAACGACGTCCCCGCGTAGGCGGCCTCGTAGCCGATCGCGCGGTCGTATTCGGTTGCGTGGCCGATTGATTCGTGAATGGTCAGCCATAGGTTGGTCGGGTCGATCACCAGGTCCTTGCGCCCCGCGGTCACGCTGGGCGCTTTGATCTTCTCGGCCAGCAGCGAGGGCAGCTGCGCGAGCTCGTCGGTCCAGTTCCACACGTCGTTGCCCGCCAGCGCTTCCCAGCCGCGCCCCATCGGCGGGGCCAGCGTGCGCATCGCGTCGAAACTGCCCGCCGCGGCGTCGACGGTCACCGCCTCCAGCGACGGCAGCACCCGCACCCGTTGCTGGGTGATCGACGATCCGAAGCTGTCGGCGTAGAACGTCTGCTCCTTGACGGCGGTCAGGCCCGCCGATACATGGTCGATGCCGTCGGCGCCCAGCAGGCGCCCGGAGTACTCCTCCAGCACGGCGATCTTGTCGGGGCCGGGGATCTCGAACGGATCGATCCGGTAGTTCGACACCCAGGTGGCGTCGGGGTAGACAGGCTCTTCAGCGAGCTCGACGCGCTCGGAATTGAGCACCGCCAGCGTGGTGGCCACCTGCACGGCGCGCCGTGCGGTCTCGGCCGCGACGGCGGGCGCCAACTGCGCGTGCGAGGCGAATCCCCAGGTGCCGTTGACGATCACCCGCACCGCCAGGCCGACCTCGCGGCTGACCACGGCGGTCTCCAGCTCGCCGTCGCGCAGCTGGATGATCTCGCTGCTGAGGCGGTGAAGCCGCAGGTCGGCGTGGCTGGCCCCGGCCGCTTTGGCCGCCGACAACGCGGCTTCGGCAAGCTCGTGGCGCGGCAGGTCCAGGAAGTCGGCATCGATTCCCCGGGTCGGTGTCACCGCTCCACCGTAACGACCGCTCGCGACCAACGACGGCGGCGCCCGCTTTAATTACCTGCATGGCCAGCGCCGTACTGAGGAAACAGCGTCGATCCACCGCGCTGGGCTACGCACTGCTCGCACCCAGCCTGTTCGGTGTGCTCGCCTTCCTGTTGCTGCCCATCCTCGTCGTGATCTGGCTCAGCCTGTGCCGGTGGGACCTGCTGGGTCCGCTGCGCTATGTGGGCCTGGCCAACTGGCGGTCGGTGCTCGCCGACTCCGGCTTCGCCAACTCGCTGGTTGTTACCGCCGTCTTCGTGGCGATCGTGGTTCCCGCGCAGACGATCCTCGGGCTGCTGGCCGCGTCAATGCTGGCCCGCCGTCTTCGGGGCACCGGGCTGTTTCGCACCGTCTACGTGCTGCCGTGGGTCTGCGCGCCGCTGGCGATCGCGGTGCTGTGGCGCTGGATCCTGGCCCCCACCGACGGCGCCGTCAGCACCGTACTGGGACATAGCATCGGATGGCTCTCCGACCCGAGTTTCGCGCTGCCGCTGGTGTCGGCCGTCGTGGTGTGGACGAACGTCGGATACGTCTCGCTGTCGTTCGTGGCGGGCCTGCTGGCCATCCCCGACGACATCTATGCCGCCGCGCGCACCGATGGCGCCAACGCGCGGCAACGGTTCTGGCGCATCACGCTGCCCATGCTGCGCCCGACGATGTTTTTTGTCCTGGTGACCGGGATCGTCAGCGCCGCACAGGTTTTCGATACGGTGTATGCCCTGACCGGCGGGGGGCCGGCCGGCAGCACCGACCTGGTGGCCCACCGCATCTACGCCGAGGCCTTCGGCTCGGCGGCGATCGGGCGGGCATCGGTGATGGCGGTGGTGCTGTTCGTCATCCTGATCGGGGTCACCGTTGTCCAGCATCTCTACTTCCGGCGGCGGATCAGTTATGACCTCGTCTAGCCGCCTTGCCAATGGGTTCATCTATGCCGGGCTGATGCTGGGCGCGCTGATCACGTTGGCGCCATTCGCACTTGGATTGTTGACCTCGTTCACGTCGGCGCACCAGTTCGCCACGGGAACGCCGCTGCAATGGCCGCGGCCGCCGACGCTTGCCAACTATGCCGATCTGGCCGGGGCCGGGTTCGGACGCGCGACGGCGGTGACCGCACTGATGACGGCTGTGATTCTGGTGGGTCAGCTCACGTTTTCGGTACTGGCCGGATACGCGTTCGCGCGCTTGCGGTTTCCCGGGCGCGACGCGCTGTTTTGGGTCTACATCGCCACGCTGATGGTGCCCGGGACAGTCACGGTGGTCCCGATGTATCTGATGATGGCACAGCTGGGCCTGCGCAACACGTTCTGGGCGTTGGTGCTGCCGTTCATGTTCGGCTCGCCGTACGCGATCTTCCTGCTGCGCGAGCACTTTCGCATCATCCCGAACGACTTGATCAACGCCGCGCGCCTCGACGGGGCCAGCACCTTGGACGTGATCGTGCACGTGGTGATCCCGTCCAGCCGTCCGGTGCTGGCCGCGTTGACGCTGATCACGGTGGTGTCGCAATGGAACAACTTCATGTGGCCGTTGGTGATCACCAGCGGGCACAAGTGGCGGGTGCTCACCGTGGCGACGGCCGATCTGCAGTCGCGGTTCAACTCCCAGTGGACGTTGGTAATGGCGGCGACGACGCTCGCGATCGTTCCACTGATCACGCTGTTCGTGGGATTCCAACGCCACATCGTCGCCTCGATCGTGGTGTCGGGGCTCAAATGAGCGGGCGCACGCCGTGACCCGGCCTCGGTTTTCCACACTGGTCGCCGGGTCGCTGGTACTTGTGGCGGTGCTATTGGCCGCCATGGCGGTGCTGTTGGACTATTCCGCCGAGCCCCACGGCGGCAAGATCGTCATCAAGGTGCGGTTGTGGGCCGATCAGATCTCCGCCGCGTATCAGCAGTCGTTCGACGCATTCAACCGCGCGCACCGCGGAATCGAGGTCCGCACCAACATCGTTGCGTATTCCACGTACTTCAACACGCTGCGCACCGACGTCGCGGGCGGCAGCGCCGACGACATCTTCTGGCTGTCCAACGCATACCTCGCCGCCTACGCCGACGGCGGCCGGTTGCTGGACGTCGGCAAGATGCTGGGCCCGGGTGCCGTCGCCGACTGGGAGCCGGCGGTGGTGGACCAGTTCACCCGCCGCGGCGTGCTGTGGGGTGTGCCGCAGTTGACCGATGGCGGGATTGCGCTGTACTACAACGCGGACCTGCTCGGGGCGGCCGGAATCGATCCCGCCCAACTCAACAGCCTGCGGTGGAGCCCCGATGGCGGCGACACGTTGCGCCCGCTGCTGTCCCGGCTGACACTCGACGCCGACGGAACCGCCGCGGGCACAGCGCATTTCGACGCGGGACGGGTCCGCCAATGGGGCTACAACGCGGCCAACGATCCCCAGGGTATCTACCTGAACTACATCGGCTCGGCGGGCGGCGAATTCCAGCGCGGCGACGAATTCGCGTTCGACAATCCCGCGGCGGTGGACGCCTTCCGCTATCTGGTCGGTCTGATCAACGACGACCACGTCGCGCCGCCCGCCTCCGACACCAACGACAACGGTGACTTTTCCCGCAATCAGTTCTTGGCCGGCAGGATGGCGCTATTCCAGTCCGGCACCTACAACCTGGAACCGGTGGCCCGCGATGCGCGCTTCCACTGGGGAGTGGCCATGATGCCGGCGGGTCCCGCGGGCCGGGTGAGCGTCACCAACGGCATTGCCGCAGCGGGCAATTCGGCGACCAAGCATCCGGATGCGGTGCGCCAGGTCCTGGCCTGGATGGGCAGCCGGGAGGGCAACGCTTACCTGGGCCTCAACGGTGCCGCCATTCCCGCGGTGCTGTCGGCTCAGCCGGTTTACTTTGACCACTGGGCCGCCGAAGGCATAGACGTCAGACCGTTCTTCTCCGTGCTGAATGGTCCCCGAATTGCCGCCCCGGGCGGCGCCGGCTTCGCCGCGGGGTACACGGCCCTGCAAAGCTATTTCGACGAAATGTTCTTGGGTCGAGGCGATGTCGCCGTGACCCTGAAGAAGGCTCAAGCGGCGGCGAACGCCGCCGCTCAGCGTTAGCCTCCAGTCCCGCAAAAGCGTTCACAGGTCCGTCGCCGGGCGGTACGCTGACCCGACCTGCATAAAGGGGTGCGACATGACGCTTTCGACGCAGTTGATCGGCACTCCGTTCTTTCATCCCCCCTTCAAGGGAAGGAATGTCCATGCCCGGGTGGTGGATTGTTGCGATCCTGTTCTTCCTGGTGGCGGTCGTGGTTCTCATCGCGAGCGTGTTCCTCGATCAGCGGAACCGGTCGACGTGGTGGGGCATCACCGTGGCCGCAGTGTTGTTCGGCGTGATCTTCACGCTCATCAGTGCCTATGACCGGGTGGACACCCGCAACGTCGGCATCATCACCGAGTTCGGCAAGCCGGTGGGTGTCCACGGCGCCGGGATCGTGTGGCATGCGCCGTGGCGCAAGGTCAGTGAACTGTCGGAGGCGATCCAGTTACAGGCGTTCGAGTCGAACAGCTACGACGACGCCAGCCAGGGCAGGGGCACCAGCAACAACCCGGCGGCGATCAATGTGCGGCTGGCCAACAACTCCAACGCCTACGTGGATGAGAACCTGAACTGGCGACTGCGGGAGGGTGCGGCCCCGAAGCTGTTCCAGGATTACGGCGGCGCCAACGTGTTCCAGACCATTAAGGAACAGTTGGTGGATCGGCAGGCCCAGGTGGCGTTGTCGAAGGTCTTCGCGACGTTCAACCCACAGGTCATGCTGGCGGCCGCGGCGAATGCGCCGGGCGCGCAAGCGCAGGTACCCTCGCCGGCCCAGGGCGCGGACTTGCCGGCGATGGCCGCGCAGGTCAAAAAGGATCTGCAGGACGCGGTGGGCTCCGAGATCGAGATCCTCGATGTGCGGATTCCGCGGATCTTCTACGACCAGCCGACCCAGCAGCGCATTGACGCCTACAACCAGAAGGTTCAGGAAACGATCAACGCCCAGCAGGACGTCAAGACCGCGGAGCAGAACCGGTTGGCCGCCGAGCAGCGCGCCAACCAGCCCCCGCCGGACCTGCGGATCGCGATCTTCAACTGTTTGACCGATCAGGTGAAGAACGGGCGCGACCCCGCCGGCTGCTGGGGCCAGATCGGTGGCCAGCCGCTGGTGCAAGTGCCACGTTAATGTTGTGAGCCGAGTCTCCGTCGAGATCGACACTGGCGCGAAGAAGTGCGAGTGAACTGCACGCTAGCGTCGATTTCGGCGTGCAAGGACGCGCAATCCGCGCTAGCCGGGCAGCACCAAGACCGGAACCGGGCTCTCGCGGATGATCTTGGCGCTGCGGGAACCGAGGAACACCCTGCGGATTTCGTCGCGCGGCCGGGTCCCCAACGCCAGGATCTCGCCGTCTCGCCAGTCCGCCTTTTCCAGCGCCTCGCTCCAGTCATGGCCGGTAACCACTTCCAGCGCAACGTCTTCGCCGACCACCCCGTCGGTCTTCAGGCTCGCCAGGATTTCTTGCGCTTGCGACGCCCACGCCTCGATGACCTGGTCCTCGACGTCCAGTCCCACTTCGGGTGGATACATCGTCTTGCCCCGGACGGCGAAGGTCATGACCCGCAGCGGCACTCCGAATCGCTGCGCGGTCTCGGAACACCGCCGCACCACCTCAATCGAGTCCGGCGTGGCGGCGTAGGCACAGGTGAGTCGCGTCAATTTGCCTGTGTGCGGGCGGTATCCACGGGGGCTGATGGCCACCGGCACGGGCGACGCGTGCAGCAGCCAGTTGGCGGTCGTTCCAATCACGACTCCCCCGCCAGCGCTGGGCAGCGACCCCAGCACCAGGACCTCGCCGCCCACTTCCTCGACCACCTCGATCAATCCACCCGACACCGAGCGGTGCTCGCGATGCAGGTAAGCGACGTCGATCCCGTGGCACAGATCGTGAAGGAACCGCGCGGCCTCCGTCGCCGAGTCCGCCGCCAGATGGTCCGCCCACTGCTCGTACTCGGCGTCGACGCGGGCGAGCGACGGTATCAGCCAGGGCTTGGGCACGATGGTCGCGACGGCGAGCGACGTCCCGAGCGTTCGCGCGACGCAGACGGCCAGGTGCAGCCCCGACAGGCCCACTTCGCCCGCCCGGTAACCGGCGACCACGGTCACAGCGTTTCCTGCGTTTCCCCGCGTTGGTCTTGGGTGTCGTTGAGCGCGCTGTGGTGGCGACCCCACACGAAGTAGAAGATCAACGCCACCGAGACCCATCCGGAGAACGCGATCCAGGTGTACCAATGGAGGCTGAAGAGGATGTAGCCGCACGCCAGCACCGAAAGTGCCGGCGTGACAGGGTAACCCGGCACCTTGAACGCCCGCGGCAGGTCGGGTTGGCGCACTCGCAGAATGATCACACCGACGGAGACGACGATGAACGCCGTCAGGGTGCCGATGGACACCATGTCCGCCAGCTTGTCGAGGGGCACGAAGGCCGCCAGGGTCCCCGCCGCCGTCGCGACGATCGCCGTGTTGCTCACCGGGGTCATGGTCCGCGAATTCACCGTGGCGAACCGCGACGGAAGCAGCCCGTCACGGCCCATGGCGAACAGGATGCGGGTCTGGCCGTACATGGTGACAAGCGTGACGGAGAAGATGGAGATCACGGCGCCGGCCGCCAAAATCGTGCTGGCCCACCTGCCGTGCGTGACGTTGTCGAGGATCGTGGCGAGGCCCGCCTCTTGCTGGGCGGCGAAGTCCCGCCACGGCTGGGTGCCGAGCGCGGCCAGCGCGACGAGGAGGTACACGGTGCTGACGATCACCAGCGCCGCTATTATTGCGCGCGGCATGGTCTTCTGCGGATCCTTCACCTCGTCGCCCGCCGTCGACACCGCATCAAGGCCGATGTACGAGAAGAAGATGGTGCCGGCCGCCGAGCCGATCCCGGCGACGCCGAACGGGGCGAAGTCCCTGAGCCGGTCGGCGTCGAAGGCGGTGAACGCCAGGATCGCGAACATGACCAGCACCCCGAGCTTGGTCAGCACCATGATGGCGTTGACCCTGGCCGATTCGCTGGCACCCCGGATCAGCAGCAGCGCGCACATGACGATCAGGAGGATCGCCGGCACGTTCACATAGCCCGGTTGCGAGTCCCATGGCGCCGCCGACAAGACATGCGGCAGTTGGAATCCGAACAGATTGCTCAGCAGCTTGTTGAGGTAGCCGCTCCAGGTGACCGAAACCGCGGCCGTGGACACGCCGTATTCCAGCAGCAGGCATGCCGCCACGCCCATCGCGACCACCTCGCCCAGCGTGGTGTACGCATAGGAGTACGACGACCCCGAAACCGGCACCGCCGAGGCCAATTCGGCGTAGCAGATGGCCGCGAGCCCGGCCGCGATGCCGGCGACGAGAAACGAGACGATCACGCCGGGACCGGCTTCGGGCACAGCCTGAGACATGACGAAGAAGATGCCGGTGCCGACCGTGGAGCCGACCCCGAACATGGTGAGCTGGAAGGTGCCGATGCTGCGCTTGAGGTGGTCCGCGGCCCCGCGCGCGGCGTGTGCGCCGACGACCGGACGACGCCGCAGCATCTGCTCCGTCAGGCTGATCGAGGTGGATGGCAAGTACGCCCCCCTGTTGCGTGGATCAGCTGATTATGCGCGTGCCTCTCGCAACGCCGCAGCGAACTGGTCGATCGCCCAGTCGATCTCCTGCACGGTAATCACCAGCGGCGGCGCGAACCGCAGCGTCGAACCGTGGGTGTCCTTCACCAGCACGCCGCGACGGACCAGCCGCATGCTCATTTCCTTGCCGGTGCCCAATGCGGGTTCAATGTCGACGCCGGCCCACAGCCCGAGGCCGCGCACCGCCACCACACCGTCGCCGATCAGCTCCAGCAGACGACGGTGCAGGTGCGCGCCCAATTCAACCGACCGGGCCTGGAATTCGCCGCGCCCCAGCATGGAGACGACCGTGGCGCCGATCGCCGCCGCCAGCGGGTTGCCGCCGCACGTCGAGCCGTGTTCGCCGGGCCGCAGCACGCCGAGGATCTCGCGGTCCGCGACCACCGCAGACAAGGGGACCACGCCGCCGCCCAGCGCCTTGCCGAGAAGGTAGACGTCCGGCACGACGCCCCACCGGTCGCAGGCGAACGTGTAGCCGGTGCGGGCCAGCCCCGACTGGATCTCGTCGGCGATCATCAGCACGTTGTGCTCGCTGCACAGGGCGCGGACGGTGGGCAGGTAGTGGTCGGGCGGGACGACGATGCCCGCCTCGCCCTGGATCGGCTCCAGCAGCACCGCCACCGTGTCGTCGTCGATCGCCCGGGCCAGCGCCGCGGCGTCGCCGAACGGCACCGAGCGGAATCCCGGGGTGAACGGGCCGAACCCGTCGCGCGCCATCGGGTCCGACGAGAAGCTGACGATGGTGATCGTGCGGCCATGGAAGTTATTGTCCGCCACGATGATATTGGCCCTGCCCGCGGCCACGCCCTTGATGTCGGCGCCCCATTTGCGGGCGACCTTGAGGCCGCTCTCCACGGCTTCGGCGCCCGAGTTCATCGGCAACACCATGTCCTTGCCACACAACCCGGCGAGCGCGGCACAGAACGGCCCGAGCGTGTCGGAATGGAATGCGCGGCTCACCAGCGTGACGGTGTCCAGTTGCGCGTGGGCGGTCTCGGTGATCTCGGGGTTGCGATGACCGAAGTTGACCGCCGAGTAGGCGGCCAGGAAATCCAGGTAGCGACGGCCGTCGACATCGGTGATCCATGCGCCCTCGGCGCTTGCCGCGACCACGGGCAGCGGCGAATAGTTGTGCGCCGCATGCCTTTCGACCAGATCGATGGCCGCGTCGGTTCCGTGGCCAATCCGGGCGTCGAGGATCGTCATGGGAAGACCTCCAATGTGCAGCACTTGACGGAACCGCCGCCCTTGAGCAGCTCGGACAGATCCACGCCGACCGGGTCGAAGCCCGCTTCACGCAGCTGTGCGGCGAAACCGGTTGCGGCCGAGGGGAGCACAACGCGCAGGCCGTCGGAGACGACGTTGAGCCCGAGCACATAGGCGTCGGCGCTTCCCACCACGAGCGCGTCGGGAAAAAGTGCGTGCAGTTGGTCCCGCGCCGCCGCGCTGAACGCCGGCGGATAAAACGCGATCGTGTGATCGTCGAGTACGGCCAGCGCGGTGTCGAGATGATAAAAGCGCGGGTCCACCAGCTCCAGCGAGACGACCGGAATGCTCAGCGCCGCGGCGATTTCCGGGTGCGCGCGCCGGTCGGTGCGAAATCCGTAGCCGGCCAACACCATATCGTCGACCATCAGCAGATCACCCTGTCCCTCGTTGACGTGACGAGTGGCCACGGGCCGGTAGCCGAGCGATGACATCCATTTGGAGTAGGCCCGGGACTCGCCCGCCCGCTCGGCGAACCGAAACCTGGCGACGATGGCGATGCCGTGGGCGATGAACCCGCCGTTGGCGGCGTAGACCATGTCCGGAAGCCCGGGCACGGGCTCGATCAAGTCCACGTGGTGGCCCAGCCCCAGGTACGCCTGGCGCAGGGCCTCCCACTGCGCCCGGGCGACGTCGACGTCGACGGGTATGCCGACGTCCATCCAGGGATTGATCGCGTACTCCACGGCGAAGAAGTCCGGCGGGGTCATCGCGTACCGGCGCGTCCGGGCCGCGCGAATGGGCTTGGCGGGCCGGGCCTCCTGCCATGCCGCAGCCGCGGGTGCGGCGACGTATGAATCCGTCATAGATCAACGGTATTTGCGCTGCCTCAGACAAGCAAACGACGTTTCTTGCGTGTCTGCAGACTATTTATTGCGCTATATTCGACAATACGGCGATTTGTTGTCCCAGAGACGAGGAGCGGCCATGGACCGCCTGGATGACACGGACGAGCGCATCCTCGCGGAGCTGACCCAGCACGCGCGGGCCACCTTCGCCGAAATCGGGCAGACGGTGAATCTGTCGGCGCCGGCGGTGAAGCGCCGCGTCGACCGGATGCTCGACAACGGCGTGATCAAGGGCTTCACCACCGTCGTCGACCGCAACGCGCTCGGCTGGAACACCGAGGCCTACGTGCAGGTGTTCTGCAACGGCACGATCGCGCCCGACCAACTGCGGGCGGCCTGGGTGAAGATGCCCGAGGTGGTCAGCGCGGCGACCGTGACCGGCACCTCGGATGCGATCCTGCACGTGCTGGCCCGCGACATGCGGCACCTGGAGGCGGCCCTGGAGCGCATCCGCTCGAGCGCGCACATCGAACGCAGCGAAAGCATCGTGGTGCTGTCGAACCTGATCGACCGGATGCGGACGTAGCGGTTCGCGAGCGTAACGCCACTGCGAAATCCGTGCCGTTTTCTCGCCGTGCCGTTACGCTCGCGAAGTTGCCCACCGAGTCAGACCCACGAACTGATCGAGCCGAAGTCCGCGAGGACGTCCCAGATCTGTTGGGGGCCGGCCGCGACGCTGCGGCTGCGGCGAATGTCGGCCACGCCTAGGGCATCGTGTGGAGGATCGTCTCGAGCACCACCGCGAGGCCACTGGTCGCGATGGTGATCACGATCGTCACCCAGTCCGCCAGCTTCGGCCGCACCGGATTGGCCGAGAGCTGACCGGTGCCCCCGCGAGCGGTGATCGCGTCGCCCATCTCGTCGGCGCGTCGCAGAGTCACGGTGATGGCGGCGGCCAGCAGGTCGATGAGCTCCAAGGCGTGCCGCCGTCGACGGGCCTTTCGGCTGCGCGGTATGCGTTTGGGCCGTAGCCGGCGGGCGGCGTAGAGCACCTGGAATTCGTCGATCAGCATCGGGAAGGCGCGCAGGGCCAGCGCCAAAGCTACCGCCCATTCATCCACCGGAATCCGCAGCAGCTTCAGCGGTCGGCCCAAAGTGGCCAGTGCGGGCCCTATTTCGGCGACGTTGGTGGTCCACGACACCATCGCCCCCAGCGCGAGCAGCACGATTGACAGAGCGGTGAACCGGAGGAATTGCAAGCCTCCCCCGAGTCCGACCTCGAGCCCGGCTATCGAGACCTTCGGGCTGCCGCCGCCCAGCACGGCCGTGATGCCGCCCAGGGCCATGACGATCCACAGCCACCGCGGCACCGACGGCACCGCACCGCGCGGGATGCGGGCGATCCTGACCGCCGCCAACACCAGCGCCGCCACCAACCCGATCGTCATCCAGCCCGGGTAAAACGTCAGCAACAGCGAAACGGCGAAGACGACCAGCAGTTTGGTGCCCGCCCACAGGTCGTGGATGGGCGAGGTTCCGGGCACGGGAACGAGCAGTACGACCGGGCGAGAGGTGCGGCGGGTCGAGCCGCGCGATGGGGCGGAGGTTGCGGTCACGCCATGCCCCCCGCCGCGGCCGGCGACGTTTCCAGTGGTTCGAGCGTGCCGTTGCGCAGGTGCAGGGTGCGCGGGCACAAGTCGTCCAGCCCGACGAAGTCATGCGAAATGACCACCACCGTCAGGCCCCGCTCTCGGCGCAGGCCCTCCAGGAGTTGCAGCAGGCCGCGCTGGCTCGCCGCGTCCAACCCGGCCAGCGGCTCGTCGAGGATCAGGGCGCGCGGCGAACACGCCAGGAGTCCGGCCAGCACGACCCGGCGCATCTGACCGCCGCTGAGCTGGTCGATCCGCCGCTTGGCGAGGGTGGGATCCAGCCCCACGGTGTTCAGCGCCGCGGCGACGCGGTCCTCCTCGCGGGGCGAAAAGCCCGCTGCTGATGCCACTTCCAGGTCGACGCGGGGGCGCATCAGCTGCAGCCTCGCCGCCTGGAACGACAGCGCGACCGCGCCCACCTGCTCGTGGGTGGGGAGGCCGTCCAGGGTGCAGGCGCCGCTCGTCGGAATCGTCAGTCCGGCCATGATCCACGCCAGCGTCGACTTGCCCGAGCCGTTGCCGCCGTGGATGAGCACCCCGTCTCCCTGCTCCACCGTGAAGCTGACGTCGCGCAGCGCGGTCTTGGCCCATGGGGTGCCGCTGCCGTATTCGTGGCCGACCCCGAGGAGTTCGATCACCGGCGCCTGCGAGCTGTGATTGACCGCGGTGGTTCCAGTGGTTCCGGACGGCGCGACCGCGGTCTCGACCATACCGGCGTTGTCCGGCGAATCGCTGAGATCGATTGTGCGCTCGGCGGAATCGGCCTCGTTGTTGTAATGCGTGATGTGCACCAGTGCGGTCCGGTGGCGTTTGGTCAGGCCGGACAGCACGCCGAGCAGGGCTTCCCTGCCCTGCTGATCGACCATGGTGGTGACCTCGTCGGCGATGAGCAGCGCCGGCTCCCGGGCCAGCGCCGCTGCGAGGGCGAGGCGCTGCAATTCGCCCCCCGACAGGCTTCCGGTCTCCCGTTCGGCGAGCCCGTCGAGGCCGACCTCACTCAGCAACCGGTGCACATCGATCCTGGTGGCGGGCGGCAGGCCCCAGACCACGTCGTCGGCTACCCGGGTGCCCAGCACCTGGCTTTCGGGGTGTTGAAGGACCAGGGCTGTGCCGCCCAGCTTGCCGAGGCCCACCGCGCCCGGACGGTCCACGGTGCCCGACGTCGGCGGGCGCCCGGCGAGTATCAGCATCAGCGTGGTCTTCCCCGAGCCGTTGGCGCCGGTGACCGCGACGTGCTCGCCAGCCTCGAGGTTCAGGCTGAGCTCGCGCAGCGCGTCCTGGCCGGTGCCGGGGTAACGGAAACGCACCTTGTCCAACCGCACCGGTACCGGCCCGAGGGCGCCTGGCTCGCCCTCACTTCCGTCCCACGCCTCGTCCAACATGTGCACATCGGGGATACGGCGCATCCGCTCCAGCAGGCGGGACAACGCCCACCAGCCAATCAATGACACGACCATGATCCCGACGACGTAATAGGCCAGGATCAGCAACTGCCAGTAGTGCACGCCTACAGCGAAATACCGGTTCAGGTCGCCGGCGACGCCCTGCATGTGCACCCGGGTCAGGAAGGCGGCGACTCCGTTCACGTTCGCCCTTATGACGTCGAAGATCAGGTGCCGCAGCCGGGTCATCACGGTCAGCGCGCCGACGTTCGCGGCGCCCAAGGCGAGGCCGGCGATGAGGGACGAGACGATCACCGTGGGTACGCCCCGGCGCTTCCGCTTGATGATTCCGGTCAGACCGCCGATGTAGACGCAGTGGACGACGGTCATCAAACCGCCCAGCCCGGCGATCAGGAAGGCGATCATGCCGGCCGCGACCGTCGCGGCCATCAGCACGCGGAGCCGGTAACGGTAGGCCAGCAGCCCGGTGGGCACGGTGCCCAGCAGGGCCAGCCCCGCCGCGAACGGGACGACCACCGAGAGAATGGCGATGACTGCGCAAAGTGCTCCCATGACGGAGGCCTGCGCCAATTCGACCGGTCGCAGCGGTCCGCCCCGATGGCGTGAGCGGGATGGTCGGGGGATGGTCACCTCACCGATTCTGCCAGGCCGCAGCAGCAAGTCCCCGCGCCACACCACGCACGCTGGCTTTTTGGGCGCCGGGGTGTGGCGTTCGTCTCACTTAGCAAAGCTATGCAACCATAGATGTATGAACGCACCCGCCGCCAACCACAGCGATGTCGTTGACGCCGCAAACACCGAGCCCCAGGCCGGCCTGGGAGCCGACTTACTCGCCGTGGTCGCCCGGCTCAACCGGCTGGCCACCCAGCGCATCCAGATGCCCTTGCCCGCGGCACAGGCCAGGCTGCTGGCCACCATCGAAGCCCATGGAGAGGCCCGAATCGGCGACCTGGCCGGCGTCGATCACTGTTCCCAGCCGACGATGACAACCCAGGTGCGGCGGCTCGAGGACGCCGGCCTGGTGACGCGGACCGTCGATCCCGGCGACGCCCGGGCGGTCCGGATCCGCATCACGGACGACGGGATACGCACGCTCAACGCGGTCCGGGCCGACCGGGCGGCCGCGATCGAACCGCAGTTGGCCCTGCTCGAGCCGGCGGACCGCGGGGTGCTGACGGAGGCGGTCGAGGTCCTGCGGCGGCTTCTCGAGAACGCCGCGACATCACCGCGGCGCCATACCCTGTGATGGCACCCGTGCCCGGTGGATGGACCGCCGCCGGCGGGTAGACACTGGAATCAATGTCTGAACGCGGAATCGATGCCCGTCGGCGCGACCAGTTCGGACTGACCGGTGACGAAAGGTGGCGGTGATGCGGCCCGACGCTTCCGCCTTCCCGGCCCCCCCGTTGACCGTATGGGTCGGACCGATGAGGTACGTCTTCGCTCCCGGCCGCGACGTGCTGGTGGGCTACGGCCGAGGGATCGACGTCCCGCTGGGGCCACCGGGCAACGCCGCGGCGCCCCACCCCGATATGGTGCTGCGGTTCACCGGTAGCCACTGGGTGGCCATCGAGACAAGCCCGCGCGGGATGTTCGTCAACGGCTGGCGGGTGTCGACGGTCGACATCCACTCGGGTCAGGCGATCATGATCGGCGATCCGCAACGAGGCCCGCGGCTGGTTTTCCATATCGGCCCCCCCGCCGGCCCGCCGGGGCCGCCTCCGCCTCCCGGTCCACCGCATCGCCCCGCCTATCCCCCGCCCCCGCCAGCCCCGCAATTCCGGCAGCCCCCTGCACCACCGCGTCCCACGCAACCGCCGGCTCCCGTTACCGAACACCGCCCGGACGACCCCGACTTGCGGGCCCCGATGGAGCGCGCGACCCAGCGGATGCGGATCCCAGCACCCCAACCGCCCGCGGCCGAGCCGCCCGGCCCACCCGCCCCGTTGGGACCGCCGGCGCCACCGCCAATCCCGCCATCCCCACCCGCGGCCGAGCCGCCCCGCCAACCGGCCCCGTTGGGACCGCCGGCGCCGCCGCCGATCCCGCCATCCCCACCCGCGGCGCCGCCCGCCGCG
>NZ_JAOPWB010000208.1 GCF_025965855.1 Mycobacterium sp.
TGCCGGACGCACGGATCACGTCAGATCCGTCCAGCGTCGCCACGCAGCCGCGCAACGACACCTCTTCGAAGACGCGACCGTCCTCATCGATGGACTCGACCACCTCGGCGATCGCGCCCACCGGTGCGGAGCAGCCCGCCTCCAGTTCGGCCAACAGGGTCCGTTCCGCGGTGACCGCCGCGCGCGTGTCGGCGTCGTCCAACTCCGCCAGCACCGCCGCCAACTCATCACCGGCGCGGCATTCGACGGCGAGCGCGCCCTGAGCCGGTGCTGGCAACATCTGCACCGGCTCTAGCGTCTCGGTGACGTCGCCGAGGCGGCCCAGCCGGGCGAGACCGGCCCGGGCAACCACGATCGCGTCAAGATCACCACTGCTTACCCTGTTCAACCTGGTATCTAGGTTGCCTCGTAGGGGGCGAATTTCCAAACCGAGACCCAATGCTCTAAGCTGTGCGGCCCTCCGCGGCGACGAGGTGCCCACCAGGGAACCCGCCGGCAACTCCCCGAGCACCAGCCCGTCGCGGGCAACGAGCGCGTCGCGGGGGTCATTGCGTGGTGGTATCGCCGCGATCGTGAACCTCGGGTCGTCGGCGGTTGGCAAATCCTTGTGCGAGTGCACCGCGGCGTCGACGCGGCCGTCGACGATGGCCTCCCGCAACGCGGTGGTGAAGGCGCCCACGCCGAGGCTCTCGATGGGCGCCGACGACCGGTCACCCGCGGTCGTGATGGTCACCAACTCAGCGGGGTGGCCGTTGGCGATCAAGGCGTCCCTGATGACGCCGGCCTGGGTCGTGGCCAAAAGGCTGCCCCGGGTTCCTATCCGGATCACGTGCGCCAATCGGCTACTCGCCGGACTGTTTTGGGGTGCCGGCATCGAATCCGCTTGGCATCACTGGCAATTCACCGGCGGCGACGGCGTCCACTGCGGTCTGGTCGAGTTCGAAGAGTTCACGCAGGGCCTCGGCGTAGCTGTCGCCGCCCGGGGCGCTGGCGAGCTGCTTGATCCGCACGGTCGGCGCATGCAACAGCTTGTCCACCACCCGCCGCACGGTCCGGGCCACCTCTTCGCGGTGGGCGCTCTGAAGGCCGGGCAGTCGGCTATCGAGGCGCAGCAGCTCCGCCTCGACGACGTCGGCTGCGCGCTGGCGCAGTGCGGTGACCGTCGGGGTGACCTCGGCCATCCGCTGTCCGGCCAGGTAGGTGGCGACCTCGGCCGCCACGATGTGGCGTGCGGCCTCGACGTCGGAGGCCGCGGCGCGGGCCGACGGCTCGTGTTGCACGCGCTCCACGTCGACGACCCATACGCCGGGCAGCCCGGCCACCGCCGGATCGACGTCGCGCGGCATGCCCAGGTCGCAGATCACCAAAGGGTGGGTGGTCTCATCAACACTCGAGCGGCGGGCGGTGGCCAGCGCGTGGTGCACGTCGGCCAGCGATACCACCGGGCTGACCGCGCCCGTGCAGCTGACCACGACGTCGGCGTCCGCCAGCGCGTCGGGCAGCCGGTCGAGGGTCAGCGCCTCGGCGCGCACGCCGGATTCGCGGATCTTGCGGGCCAGCCGCTGCGCCCGGGACAGGGACCGGTTGAGCACGTGAACGCGGTCGACGCCGGCGCGGGCGAGGTGCGCGGACGACAGTGCGCCCATCGCTCCGGCGCCGATCACCACGGCGGTCTTGCCCGCGAGCCCGCTCAGCCTCTGCTCGGCCATGGCCAGGGCGACCGACACCACCGAGGCGCCGGCGGCGTCGATCGCGGTCTCGGAATGCACGCGCTTGCCCACTGACAGCGCCCGCTGGGCCAGCTCGTGCAGCACCCGGCCGACGGTGCGGTTGGTCTCGGCGGCGGCGTAGGCGCGGCGCACCTGGCCCAGCACCTGTTGCTCGCCGATCACCGCCGAATCCAGACCGCAGGCGACGGCAAATAGGTGTTCGACGGCGGCCTCGCTGTAGCGCACGTAGGCGTACTTGGTCAGTTCACCCATCGACATCCCGGAGTGTTCCGACAGCACCTGCCCGACCACCGCCAGCCCGCCGTGAAACGCGTCGACGACGGCGTAGACCTCAACCCGGTTGCATGTCGATAGCACCATCGCCTCGGTCACCAGCGGCGACTGCAACACCTGATCGACGATCTTGACCTGATCGGATTCGTCGATGCTGAGTTGTTCCAGGACGGAGACCGGCGCACTGCGGTGCGAAACCCCGAAGAGCAGGATGCTCACGGCAGCATCACCTGGCCAGCTCCCTTGCTTCCTCCAGTAACTGAACTGGTGTCCACGGTAAACGTTGATCAGCCGGGCTACCAAATAATTGCCCGGCCGCCGGCCCCCAACGTCATCGCGCGAGGTCGGCGCGCAGCCGGGGCTCGTCGACTTCCCAGTAGCTGTGCTCGCGGCCGTCCAGGAGGATCACCGGCAGGCGGTCGCCGAACTCGGCCCGCAGCCCCGGGTTGCCCGCGGCCGCCGCGGCGTCGACGTCGGTCGTGCCCAGTTCGAAACCCAGCTCATCGGCCAGTTCGGCCAGCCGTGCGTGCACCCGCGCGCAGATGCTGCAGCCGTCACGGGTCAGCAGCTGAACCCGCGGCCGGCTGGTGTGCTGGGTCATGGCGACCAGTGTGGCATTGGTGCCGGAGTGCCCCCGGGTGAGTTGTCGGGCCGCGCCGGAGCGGTTAGGTTGCCGCTGTGGCTGCCGAGGACACGCTGCACGTCGACCCGATGGCGATGCGTGGCTTCGCCGATGCAGCGGCCGCGCGTGCCGAGGAGCTGCGGAACCAGTTCGCCGAGCTCAACGATCAGGTCGGCGCGATGCTGGGCGGCTGGAGCGGAACGTCGGGCAGCGCATATGCCTCCGCCTGGGAGCTGTGGCATCGCGGAGCCGGCGAGGTGGAGGTGGGCTTGTCGATGTTGGCGCGGTTGGTGGCCCAGGCCGGCGGGCTCTACGAGGAGAACGAGTCGGTGTCGGCGCAGGCGCTGCGCGGGGTGCACCGTGGCTGAGGCGTTTCGGGTGGATCCGCCGGCGTTGGCCGATGCGGTGCAACGAATGACGGAATTTCAGCGCTATGCCGAAGACATGATCGCCGAAATCGATTCTCTGGTAAGCAATTTGCACTCAACGTGGACGGGGAGCGGTGCGTCGGCACACGCCGAGGCGCATCGGCACTGGGCTCGGGGCGACGCGATGATGCGCGAGGCGCTGGCTCAACTACGCACCGCGGGCGCGACCGCCCACCACAACTACACCGGCGCCATGTCGACGAATTTGGCCATGTGGTCCTGACCCTCGAGCGACCGCCCAATCACCTCTGCCGCGCAAAACTGCCCCAAACATCCGCCGGATAGGGTTGATACCGGCCACCCACGGATTGCCGGGCGGCACAGCGATCTAGGAGGTTTGGCGATGGCTTCCTCTGAGTCGGGCGGCGCGGAGCCCTCCGGCCGCGCTGACCTGGAGTCGCTGGCCGACAACGCGAGCGCCAAACGGGCGCTCGACGACCTGCAGGCGGCCGGCGCCGCCGCGGAGGGTCGTCCGCAGCCCCCGATCGACCTGACCGCGGCCGCATTCTTCGACGTGGACAACACCCTGGTGCAGGGCTCGTCGGCCGTACATTTCGGCCGCGGGTTGGCCGCTCGCAAATATTTCACGTATCGCGATGTGCTCGGATTCATCTACGCCCAGGCCAAATTTCAGTGGCTCGGCACGGAGAACAGCAACGACGTCGCCGCCGGCCGGCGCAAAGCCCTGGCCTTCATCGAGGGTCGCTCCGTCGAGCAGCTGGTCACGTTGGGCGAGGAGGTCTACGACGAGATCATCGCCGACAAGATCTGGCCCGGCACCCGCGAGCTCACGCAGATGCACCTCGACGCCGGCCAGCAGGTATGGCTGATCACCGCCACGCCGTACGAGCTCGCGGCGACCATCGCCCGACGGCTCGGCCTGACCGGCGCGCTGGGGACCGTCGCCGAATCGGTCGACGGGGTCTTCACCGGCAGGCTGGTCGGCGAGATCCTGCACGGCACCGGCAAGGCCCACGCGGTGCGCTCGCTCGCGATCCGCGAGGGCCTCAACCTGAAACGCTGCACCGCCTATTCCGACAGCTACAACGACGTGCCCATGCTGTCGCTGGTGGGCACGGCGGTGGCCATCAACCCCGACGCCCGCCTGCGGGCCCTGGCCCGCGAACGGGGGTGGGAGATCCGCGACTTCCGCACCGCTCGCAAGGCGGCTCGGATCGGGGTGCCGTCGGCCCTGGCCCTGGGCGCGGCCGGCGGCGCGCTGGCAGCTCTGGCATCGCGGCGCCAATCACGCTGATAGGCTGCGCCGCTGAGACGTATTCGAGCGGAGAGCAAAGCGGCATGACAATCCCAGAATCGGCCCAGGAACTCATCGGCAGCCATTACCGGGCACCGGATTATTTCCAGGTCGGACGCGAGAAGATCCGGGAATTCGCGCTGGCGGTCAAGGATGACCACCCGACGCACTACCACGAGGCCGATGCCGCCGATGCCGGCTACCCCGAACTGGTGGCCCCGCTGACGTTCCTGGCGGTCGCGGGGCGGCGCGTCCAGCTGGAGATCTTCACCAAGTTCAAGATCCCGATAAACATCGCCCGCGTCTTCCACCGCGATCAGAAATTTAAGTTCCACCGGCCGATCCTGACCCACGACCGGCTCTACTTCGACACCTACCTAGACTCGATCCTCGAGTCTCACGGCACCGTGCTCGCCGAAATCCGCAGCGAAGTCACAGACGCCGATGGGAAACCGGTCGTCACTAGCGTCGTTACGATGCTGGGGGAAGCCGCACACCAGGACGCTGGCGCTGAAGAAACCGTCGCCGCGGTCGCATCAATATCAGCCGGAAAGTAGGGTCGAATCCAATGTCACAGGATGAATCAGTTGGCACGCAGCTGAAGCCGCCGGTCGAAGCAGTCCGATCCCACTACGACAAATCGAACGAGTTCTTCAAGCTTTGGCTTGACCCGTCGATGACCTACAGCTGCGCCTACTTCGAAGAGCGTCCGAACATGACGCTGGAAGAGGCACAGTACGCCAAGCGCAAGCTCGCGCTGGACAAGCTCAACCTCGAGCCCGGCATGACGCTGCTCGACATCGGCTGCGGCTGGGGCTCGACCATGCGCCACGCCGTCGCCGAGTACGACGTCAACGTGATCGGCTTGACGCTGAGCGAGAACCAGTACGCCCACGACAAAGCCAAGTTCGAGGAGATGGACAGCCCCCGCCGCAAGGAGGTGCGGATCCAGGGCTGGGAGCAATTCGACGAGCCGGTGGACCGCATCGTGTCACTGGGCGCGTTCGAGCACTTCGCCGACGGCGCCGGCGACGCCGGGTTCGAGCGTTACGACACTTTCTTCAAGAAGTTCTACAACTTGACGCCCGACGACGGCAGGATGCTGCTGCACACGATCACCGTGCCCAGCGCCGAGGAGGCCAAGGAGCTGGGCTTGACGTCGCCGATGAGCCTGCTGCGCTTCATCAAGTTCATCCTGACGGAAATCTTCCCCGGCGGTCGGCTGCCCCAGATCCCGCAGGTCGACCACTACTCGTCCAACGCCGGCTGGAAGGTCGAGCGCTACCACCGGATCGGCAAGAACTACGTGCCGACGCTGGACGCCTGGGCGGACGCGCTCGAGGCACACAAAGATGAGGCGATCGCCCTGAAGGGGCAGGAGACCTACGACATCTACATGCACTACCTGAGGGGCTGCTCGGACCTGTTCCGCGACCGCTACACGGACGTCTGTCAGTTCACGCTCGTTAAGTAAGCCAACTGAGCCGCGTAAGCCGCGAACGTCGAGTCGTTGGGGCGAAAGTCAGGGAAATCGCCCAACAACTCGACGTCGGACGCTAGCCGAAGAAGATGTTGCGGCGGCCCGCCAGCAGCCGGTACAGGGTCTGCTGGATCGTCTCGCGCACCTGGTCGGTCAGCTCGAAGGTGACCATCGGATCCTCGGCGTCGGAGACGGCGTAGTCGTTCGTGTAGATCGGTTCGCCGAACGCGATGCGCCATTTCGACGGCAGCGGGAGCAGGCCCGCGGGCCCGGCCAACGGGAACAGCGGGGTGATCGGGAAATAGGGCAGCCCGAACAGCCGCGCCAGCAGCTTGACGTCGGTGAGCATCGGGTAGATCTCTTCGGATCCGACGATCGAGCACGGAATGATCGGGGCTTTGGTGCGCAGCGCCGCCGTCACGAAGCCGCCGCGCCCGAACCTCTGCAACCGATAACGGTCCTCAAAGCGCTTGCCCAGACCTTTGTAGCCTTCCGGGAACACCGCGGTGAGCTCTCCGGCGGCGAGCAGGCGGTGCGCGTCCGTCGTGCAGGCCATGGTGTGGCCCGCCTTGCGGGCGGCCTCGCCGAGCAACGGCAGGTCGAACACCATGTCGGCGGCCAGCAGCCGCAGGTCCCGCTGCGCCGGATGATCGTCGTGAACCGCCACCGAGAGCATCAGCCCGTCGAACGGCAACACCCCGGCGTGGTTGGCCACCACCAATGCCCCGCCGTCGCTCGGCAGGTTCTCGATTCCGCTGACCTCGACCCGGAACCACGACCGGAAGAAGAACCGCAGCAAAGGCCGAACGATCGCGCTGTTGAAATGCGGATCGAATCCGAACTCATCGACAGTGTAATCGCCCGTGAACCGCTGCCGCAGGAAGCCGGCGACCGCGGCGACCCGTTGCGCCAGATCGTTGAGCGGTGCCTCGGCCGTTGATGCCGCACCCGCGGCGCGCCGGTGTTCGTCGATTTCGCGGACCACCGCGGCGATTTGTTCGGCGGACGCCCGACCCCGCGGATCGGAGAGCAACGAGGGATGTTGACGAGACGAGTCCGCCCGTTGATCGGCTCTGCGGCGAGCGGCTACCCGACCCCTATTCGTATGCAGTGGAATGACATTCGCTCTGGTTTCGCCCGCCACGATACCTACCTGCCCCCACCCCATGGAATTGCATTTTGGCTTCCCCAGCGCTGCGCTAACGCTATGGCGCGACCCTCCAGGGAGCGTACCCGATCAGGGTCGATTATGGGAGTCAAGCCGCGGCCGCGAACGTAGTCGTCGAACGCTTCGGCCGTCGTCCATTTCGGCTGGTAGCCGAGCTCCGTGCGCATTCTCGTGGTGTCCATGACGCGGCCGTAACTTAAATAATTAAATTGATCGCGAGTTATTTCGGTATAGCGATTAGCCCGTCTCAGCGAATCCAGCGCCCACACCCCAAACCCGGGTACCGGCAGCGGGATTCGGCCGGCCCGCCGGATGGCCTGCGACAGCATGATGATGCCGTCCGCGCCGATGTTGAACGTGCCGGCCTTGCCCGCCATCGCGGCGCGCTCCAGCGCGCCCAGCGCGTCCTGCTCGTGCAGCAGCTGCAACCGCGCGTCCCGGCCGAACATCGTCGGGACCAGCGGCCCGGCAAGATACCGCGACAACGTGGTGTCCATCGCCGGGCCGATCATGTTGGCCAGCCGCAGAATCGTCACCGCGATGTCGGGGCGGCGCCGGCCCAGGCCGCGCACGTAACCCTCGATGTCGAGGCTGTCCTTGGCGAAACCGTCCCGGAAGGGTCGGCGGCCGCTGCTGTCCTCGGTGAACATGACCGGATCGCGCGCGGTGGACCCGTACACCTCGGAGGTCGACTTCAGCACCACGCGGCGCACCGAGGGCGCCTTCTGGCAGGCCGCGAAAAGTTGCATCGCGCCCATCACGTTGATTTCCTTCAACGCCGCGCTACCGCCGGACCGCGGCGCGTAGGAGGCCGCCGCGGCGTGCACCACCGTGTCGACGTCGCCGTTACGGATCACCTTGGCAATGAAGGGATTACGAATGTCAGCGCGGACGAACTCGGCGCGCCCCATGCGGCGCAGCATGTCCTTGCTGGGGGCGATCGCGTCCACCGCGATGACCCCTTTGATCAACGGGTTCTGGGCGAGCCGTGCGGTGAGGTAGCCGCCCAGAAACCGGCACGCACCGGTAACCAGCACAACTTTGGGGTAGTGCACGGTGCCGCTCGTTCCGGCACCTTCCCCGCTCGACTGATCCACCCAAACAGCCTAACGGGCTGGCGCGACGGCGGCGTTAAGGCGACGTGACGGTCGGCTGGGCTTGCTTGCGCTTATTTGCCAAGTTTTCTGCGCTGCACCCGGGTGCGGCGCAGCAGCTTGCGGTGCTTCTTCTTCGACATGCGC